>NZ_JBHWGA010000037.1:0-62633 GCF_042733315.1 Streptomyces sp. NPDC059718 | reverse complement strand
CCTGTGCCGGTTGGGGGGCCGTAGGGTGGGGGGGTGGGGGGGGGGGGGGCGGGGGGCGGGTGGGGGGGGGGGGGTGATGTGGGGGGGGCGGGTGGGGGGGGTGGTGGGCGTGCTGGGGGGGGGGGGGGCCGCCTGCACGCCGTCGCTGGCGGCGGGGCGGCCGGTGGCGCTGGACGCGGTGGCGACCATGGCGGACGGGATCAAGGTGGGCTGCCCCGGGGAGGTGCCGTTCGCCATCGTCCGGGACCTGGTGGACGAGGTGTGCACGGTCACCGAGGACGAGCTGTCCAGCGCGCTGCTGCTGTGCCTGGAGCGGGCGAAGCTGGTGGTCGAGCCGGCCGGGGCGAGCCCGGTGGCGGCTCTGCTGTCGCGGCCGGAGGCCTTCGACGGGCCGGTCGTCGCCGTGCTGTCCGGTGGCAACGTCGACCCGCTGCTGATGGAGCGCACCCTGCGGCACGGCATGGCGGCCGCCGGGCGCTACATGTCCTTCCGGCTGCGGCTCACGGACCGGCCGGGAGCCCTGGCGGCGCTGCTGGAGATCCTTTCGGCGAGTGACGCAAACGTGCTGGACATCGCGCACGTGCGCACGGATCCTCGGTTGGGGCTGACCGAGGCGGAGGTCGAGCTGCAGCTGGAGACCCGCGGCCCCGAGCACCGGGCCGCCGTGGCGGCGGCCCTGCGGACGGCTGGGTACGTGCTGCTCTGAGGCCGTTCGGGCCGGATTGTCAGTGGGGTGCGGCATGGTGGAGTCAGGGTGTCGTGGACGCGGGATGACGCGTGAGGGCGGAGCACGGATAAATCCGCTTGACGCGATATATCGCGTCTGGGATGCTCGCGACACATCGTGGTGCGCTGCCGTGCGGCGGCGTGCCCGCACAGTCCCCATGCACCCCAAGCCCCGAATCGGAGACATCGCATGCCAGGCGCCATCCATGCCGAAGGTCTGGTGAAGACCTTCGGTGACGTACGGGCACTGGACGGAGTGGACCTCGACGTCCCTGAGGGGACCGTCCTGGGCCTCCTCGGCCCCAACGGGGCCGGGAAGACGACCGCCGTACGCGTCCTGACCACCCTGCTGCAGCCCGACAGCGGCAAGGCCGTCGTGGCCGGAATAGACGTGCTGAAGCACCCCAACGAGGTGCGCCGGCAGATCGGCCTGTCCGGTCAGTTCGCGGCGGTCGACGAGTACCTCACCGGCCGCGAGAACCTGCAGATGGTCGGCCAGCTCTACCAGATGAGCGCCCGGGACGCGAAGGCCCGCGCGGCGGAGCTGCTCGATCGCTTCAACCTCGCCGAGGCGGCCGACCGTACGGCCAAGACCTACTCCGGCGGCATGCGGCGCCGGCTCGACCTGGCGGCCGCGCTGGTCGTCAGGCCGCCGGTGATGTTCATGGACGAGCCGACGACCGGCCTCGACCCCCGCAACCGCCTCGCGCTGTGGGAGGTCATCCAGGACCTGGTCGCCGGCGGCACCACGCTGCTGCTCACCACGCAGTACCTGGAGGAGGCCGACCACCTCGCCCACGACATCTGCGTGATCGACCACGGCAAGGTCATCGCCCGCGGCACCTCCGACGAGCTCAAGGCGCGGACCGGCGGCGAGCGCGTCGAGGTCGTCGTCCACGACCGCGACCACCTGGTGACCGCCACCGAGGTGCTGAACGGCTTCGGCAAGGGCGAGACCACCGTGGACAACCACACCCGGCGGATCACCGTGCCGGTCACGGGCGGCGCCAAGCTGCTCGCCGAGGTCATCCGTGAGCTCGACACCCGCGGCATCGAGATCGACGACATCGGTCTGCGCCGGCCCACGCTCGACGACGTGTTCATGTCCCTCACCGGCCACGCCGCCGAGGAGAAGGAAGAGGAGTCCCAGTGACCACGGTGACCGACGCGGTCTCCACCAGCGCGCCGCGCACCTCCAACCCGATCGTGCAGTCCGTCCGCGACTCGCTGGTGGTCGCCCGGCGCAACCTGATCCGCATGCTGCGCATCCCCGAGGTCGTGATCTTCGGCCTCGTGCAGCCGATCATGTTCGTGGTGCTGTTCAGCTACGTCTTCGGCGGCTCCATGAACGTCGGCGGCTCCACCAGCCCCGCGCTCTACCGCGAGTTCCTGATGGCCGGCATCTTCGCCCAGACCGTGACCTTCGCCACCGCGGGCGCCGGCGCGGGCATCGCGGACGACATGCACAAGGGCCTCATCGACCGCTTCCGGTCGCTGCCCATGGCCCGCGGTGCGGTGCTCACCGGCCGCACCCTGGCGGACCTGGTGCAGACCGCCCTGACCGTCGTGGTGCTCGCCATCGTCGCCGTGCTCGTCGGCTGGCGCGTCCACGAGGGCCTGCCCAAGGCGCTCGCGGCGTTCGGCCTGCTGCTCCTGCTCGGCTACGCCTTCTCCTGGATCGGCGCCCTGATCGGCCTGTCCGTCCGTACCCCGGAGGCGGCCACCTCCGGTGGTCTGATCTGGCTGTTCCCGCTGACGTTCATCTCGAACGCCTTCGTGGACTCCAACCAGATGACCCCCTGGCTGCGGCACATCGCCGAGTGGAACCCGTTCAGCGCCACCGTGCTGGCCTGCCGGGAGCTGTTCGGCAACCTGCCGCCGAACTACCAGACCCCGGACGTCTGGCCGATGCAGCACCCGGTGCTCGCCTCGGTGCTGTGGTCGATCGTCATCATCCTGGTCTTCCGCACCCTCGCGGTGCGCAAGTACCGCTCGGCGACCGCCTGATCCCGGCCCGCGGGCGCACGCCCGCGGCACACGACGAGCCCCCGGCCTTCCGGCCGGGGGCTCGTCCGCGTCTTGGGGGCGGCGTCAGCCGCTGTGCGGCTTGGCCTCGATGATCCGCACCGAGGCCTTCTTGCCGTTCGGGAGCTCGTACGTCGCGTCCTCGCCGATCTTCTTGCCGTTCACGCCCGAGCCGAGCGGGGACTGCGGCGAGTAGGTCTCCAGGTCGGAGGAGACGTACTCGCGCGAGCCGAGCAGGAACGTCAGGGTGTCGTCGGGGTCGCCGTCGAAGGCGATCGTCACGACCATGCCGGGCGCGACCACGCCGTTGTCCGCCGGCGCCTCGCCCACCTTGGCGTGCTGCAGGAGCTGCGTCAGCTGGCGGATCCGGAGCTCCAGCTTGCCCTGGTCCTCACGCGCCGCGTGGTAACCGGCGTTCTCCTTGAGATCGCCTTCCTGACGGGCTTCCTCGATCTTGGCGACGATCTCGGTGCGTGCGGGACCCGACAGGTGCTCCAGCTCTGCCTTGAGCTGGTCGTACGCCTCCTGGGTCAGCCAGGTGACGTTCTCGCTGGTCTGGGTCACAGGTGCTCCTCGTCGTACTCGAACTCGCTTGCTTACAAATGAACGCCCTACCCAAAAAGATGCGTCTTCGCGGGAGGGCGAAACCACGAGCGTAACAATTCCCCCCGACAATCGGCGAGAGGGAAATCATCAAGAAGCGATAAACGCAGGTCAGGGGGCGAATGACCGGGCAGGTCGGATCATCGGGCGGGCTGGCAGCCGACCAGTTCCGCGGTAGTGCCGCGACTGGTGGTGCGAATGGTGACGACGGTGTCGATGCGACCGGTGTGCTGATTGAGGCGAACGTCCTTGCGGCCGACTTCGCTGTGGTCCTCGGCGAGCGAACGCAGGGTGCAGACCGCCGTGACCCCTGTGTCCTTGCGCACCTCGATGTGGACCTGGACCTCCTGGTCGGAGACGACCTGGAACTTGATCAGTTCGGCGCTGACCTGCGTGCCGGTGAGCTTGTCCCAGCCGATCCAGCCGACGAACAGCAGCAGCACCACACCGAGCACCGAGCCGACGAGGCGCAGCCTGCGGTCCGCACGCGCGTCGTCCTCGGCCTCCCGCCCGTACCGTCCCTGGGGCAGTCCGTCGCGCACCGCGCTCATCGTTCAGTCCTCCCGGGGCCCGGGGAATCCCGCCTTGGAATCAAACAGCCCCTCGCTTCGGTCACTATAGAAGCCGCTACTTACGACCCATGACTGAGGATCCGACCTTGACCGAGCAGCTGCGACTGATGGCCGTGCACGCACACCCCGACGACGAGTCCAGCAAGGGCGCGGCCACCATGGCCAGGTACGTCTCCGAGGGCGTCGACGTCCTGGTCGCCACCTGCACCGGTGGCGAGCGCGGTTCCGTGCTCAACCCCAAACTGCAGGGCGACACGTACATCGAGGAGCACATCCACGAGGTCCGCGCCAAGGAGATGGACGAGGCGCGCGAGATCCTCGGCGTCCAGCAGTCCTGGCTCGGCTACGTCGACTCCGGGCTCCCCGAGGGGGATCCGCTGCCCCCGCTGCCCGAGGGCTGCTTCGCCCTCCAGGACGTGGACGAGGCCGCGGGCACCCTGGTGAAGCTCATCCGCGAGTTCCGCCCGCACGTGATCACCACGTACGACGAGAACGGCGGCTACCCGCACCCCGACCACATCATGACCCACAAGATCTCGATGGTCGCCTTCGACGCCGCGGGCGACCCCGAGCGCTACCCCGAGGCCGGCGAGCCGTGGACGCCGCTGAAGCTCTACTACAACCAGGGCTTCAACCGGCAGCGCACCGTCGCCCTGCACGAGGCCCTGCTCGCCCGCGGCCTGGAGTCCCCGTACGGGGAGTGGCTGGAGCGCTGGCAGACCGCCGACCGGCCGGAACGCAACATCACCACGCACGTGCCGTGCGCGGACTTCTTCGAGATCCGGGACAAGGCGCTGCTCGCCCACGCCACCCAGATCGACCCCGACGGCGCCTGGTTCCACGTCCCGATGGAGCTCCAGAAGGAGATCTGGCCGACCGAGGACTACGAGCTCGCGAAGTCCCGGGTGGACACCTCCCTCCCCGAGGACGACCTCTTCGCGGGCATCCGGGAGAATTGAGCGCGTGAACGCGACACTCGGCACGGCCGCAGCCCAGCTCGTCCCCCTCGCCGTCAAGGACCTGGACGAGAACAAGGTGACGCCCGGCCTCCTCGGCTTCGTCATCTTCGCCCTCATCGGCCTCTCCCTGTGGTGGCTGATGAAGAACATGAACAAGCAGTTCAAGAAGATCGACTTCGAGGAGCAGCCGGAGCAGGAGCAGGCGGGGCAGGCCGGGCAGCCCTCGGAGCCGGCCAAGGCCTCCGCCGCTTCCGGCGCCGAGGGCCCCCGCCGCAAGGGCTGAGGCACGCCGGACACCCCCTCCCGGCACGGGAGGGGGTACGGCGGCGCGCTCACTCCGGCGC
Organism: Streptomyces sp. NPDC059718; assembly: GCF_042733315.1. NCBI lineage: Bacteria > Bacillati > Actinomycetota > Actinomycetes > Kitasatosporales > Streptomycetaceae > Streptomyces > Streptomyces sp. NPDC059718. Next base: position 57,404 of record NZ_JBHWGA010000037.1, on the reverse strand, counting down.
GGCGACCGTGACCCGTGTGAAGAGCAGCGGGACGCCCTCGTCGTCGGAGCGGGTGTACGAGGTCCGCACCGCGACCACCCGCACGTCGTGGTCGTGCACGGCGACGTGCCCGCCGACGGCCGGTACGGGGAGCGCCCCGCTGGAGACGATCACGGCGAGGCCGTCGTCGACGGCGTCCGGCGCCTCCCAGGCGAAGGTGATCGTGTGCCGCACCGGACTCTCGTGGTAGATGCTGGCCTCGCGCGGCAGCGCCTGCTCCCGGTCGCGGATGGGCTGGAGCGCAGCGGGCAGCCGGTCCATGGTTCGTCCTCTCGCGGTCGGTCCCCGTCGCGATTGTCGCCCGTGGGACGTCCCGGAGCGGGTGACACGCTGGGCCGGGCCCTCAGCCCTCCACCGCCCGGTCCACCGGCACGGCCATCACCATGCGGGCGCCCCGCGACGGCACCATGCCCAGCCGCCAGGCCTCCCACGGGGTGCCCGGCTCCACGCCGCGCTCCAGCAGAAGGGCGTAGGCCTCCGCGTACTCCTGCAGGTCCAGGTCGCGGCCCTCGTACGGGTCGTCCGTCAGCCGGGCGAGCCGCCCGCGGGCCTCGGCGGCGCCCTCGCGGGAGAGCAGCGGCAGCAGCGTGCACTGCAGGAAGCGCGCCCACGCCAGGCCGCGCCGGTCGTCCATGCCGGCGAAGAGCCGCTCCGCCTCCCGCACCAGCTCCAGGGCCGCCGGGACCCGCCCGTTGCCGGCGTCGACGACGGCGAGCTCCACACAGGACCAGCCCTCGCCGTGCGGCACCCCGACGCGGTGGAAGTCGGCGCGGGCGTCCTGCAGGAGCTGGCGGGCGAAACCGCTGTTGCGCAGGTTGCCGGTGAGCGCCGCCCGCTGGTCGCGGGTGACCCGGCCGGAGTGGTGGCGGGCGCAGGCCAGCCCGTAGACGTCCCGCATCCGGCTGAACATGGTGCGGGAGCGCTCCAGGGCCCGCAGGGCCGCGTCCAGTTCGCCGCCCTCCTCCAGCGCCTGGCCGAGGTAGTACAGCGACCACGCCTCGCCGCGGGCGTCCTCGTTCGCGCGGTGGCGGGCCAGGGCGTCGCCCAGCAGGTGCTGGGCGGCGCCGGCGTCCCCGCGCAGCAGGCGGGCGCGGCCGAGCTGGGTGACGGTCCAGGCCTCACCGCGGGGGTCGCGGGTCGCGGCGTAGCACTCGCCCGCGGTACGCAGCTCGGTCTCGCCGCGCCCGGCGTCGCCGAGCCGCAGCAGCAACTGCCCCAGTTGCAGGTGGGCCCAGGCCTCGCCGTGCACGCTCTCGCTCTCCCGGTGCAGGGCCAGTGACTCGGCCAGCAGCCCGTGCGCCTCCGCCAGCCGGCCGGCGTCGCGCAGCACCGCCGCCAGTGCGTGCTGCGTCCAGGCCCGGTCGGCCCGCAGCTCGTCGCCGGCCTGCAGTTCCAGGGCCTCCCGCAACTTGGCCTCCGCCTCCCGCAGGCCGCCCTGCTGGTGCAGCGTGATGCCCAGGCTGCACAGGGCGCGGGCGGCGCCCGCCGGGTGGTGCGCCTCGAAGTACAGGTCGACCACCGACGACAGCGTCGAGCGGGCCTTGTCCAGCTCGCCGAGCTGCCGCGCGGCGATGCCGGTCCGCCACTGCACCGAGCGGACCAGCACCGACTGGTCGGCCTCCCGCTGGTGCGCCTGGGCCAGCTCGCTGATCTCGCCCAGCCGGTACAGGTCGCCGCGGAGCAGGCAGTAGTCGCACAGCGCGCCGAGCAGGTGCTGCACCACCCGCTGGTCGACGCCGTCGGAGTGCCGCAGCGCCGCGGTGATGAAGCTCGACTCCTCGTCCAGCCAGCGCAGCGCCTGGTCCAGCGACGGGAAGCCCTGCGGCCCGAAGCGGTCGGCGCGGGTCGAGGTCCGGCCGTCGACGAGCCGGATGACCGCGTCCGCCAGCTCGGCGTAGCTGCGGATCAGGCGCTCCTGGGCGGCCGCCCGCTCGGCCGGGTCCTCCTCGTCCAGCAGGCGCGCGTGCGCGAAGCGCCGTACGAGGTCGTGCAGCCGGTAGCGGCTGCCGCGCACGTGCTCGATGAGACCGGCCGAGGCCAGTTCCCCCAGCCGCCGGGCAGCCTCCTGCTCCTCCGCCCCCAGCAGGGCCGCGGCGGCCGCCGCGCCGAGGCTCGTCCGCCCGGCGAGCGCCAGCCGCCGCAGCAGCCGGCGGGCGGGCTCGGGCTGGTCGTGGTAGCGCAGCGCCAGCGCCCGGTCGACCGGGCCCACCGGGCCGTACGCCGCCAGGTCGGCCGCCAGCCGCTCCGCGCCCCGGTCGGGCAGCGAACTGCCCGCGATGCGCAGCGCCAGCGGCAGCCCGCCGCACAGCCGCCGTACGGCGTCGGCGGCACCGGCGCCGTCCGCCGCCGTGAGGGCGCCGGACGACAGGCCGGCCAGCAGCTCCCGTGACGCCTCCGCCCCGAGCGGGTCGACCGGCAGGGCGTAGACGCGGGCCGCAGGCACGTCGAGGGAGAGCGGTTCCGCCGACGTGACCAGGACGAGGCTGTCGGAGCGCTCCGGGACCAGGGCGCGGATCTGCTCGGGTCCGGCGGCGTCGTCGAGGACGATGACGACGGGCACGTCGGTGAGGTGCTTCTGGTACTGGTCGGCCAGCCGTCGCAGATGCTGCTCCTGGGAGGTGCGCTCGCGGAACAGGAGTTGTTCGCGGGGCGCCCCGAGCCGGTTGAGCAGGTGCAGCAGCGCGTCCCGTACGGGCAGCGGGCGCTCCCCGGGAGCGGCGCCGCGCAGGTCGACGACGCAGGCGCCGCGGAACTGGTCCTTGAGCTGCTGGGCGGCGCGCACGGCGAGCGTGGTGCGCCCGGAACCGGCCTGGCCGTGCAGGACGACCACGACGGGCTCCGAGGCCGGGGAGACCCGCGCCTGGTGCACCCACTGGGCGATCTGCCGCAGAGGGTCCCTGCGGCCGGCGAACGGCCCCTCGGTGGCGGGAAGCTGGGCGAAGGACTGCTCCAGGACGCTGCGCCCCCGCGCGGCGGCGCTGCGGTCGGTGCGGCGTTGCGCCGGCACCTTCGCGGGGGCCGGCGCGGCGCGCCGGCGCTCCAGGAACGGCCGTACACCGCGCTGTTCCACGGCTTCCAGCCAGACCTGCCGCAGGTCCTGCGGCCGGGTGCCGCCACCGCCCGTCGCCAGCGCGGCCGTCACGGCCGCACCGGCGACCGCCACCACGCCGCCGACGCCCAGCGCGGTGGAGGTCGGCGTGCCCCAGCCGAGGTCCGCCACGCATGCCGCGACGGCGGCGACGGCGGTCACCAGCGCGGGGGTGACCAGCGACGACCGGCGGCCCGAGCGTTCCGCCGCCAGCGCGTCGGTGTACACCCCGTACTCGGCCGCCGCCGCGGCCGCTATCTCGTCGACCGCCGCCCGGGCCTGCCGCAGCGCCTCCTCCGCCTCGCCGGAGCGCCCGCCCTGCGGCTCACCGGCGACGGCGCGTTCCAGCAGCCGTAACACCTCGGCCTTGTCGGACGTGCTCAGTTGCGTCCGCCGTCGCGGCGTCTGCTTCGTCACCCATGGCCCCCTCGGTAGCCGCCCGTCCCCAAGTGTCCTGCCGAACACGTCACATCGCGACACCGCGTGCGCGGGCGGACACGTCCGGACGTGCCCGGGCGGCCCGCCCCGGGCGGCGGCTGGAACGCCTTTTGAGCACCTTTGCGGCTCATGCGTCGTGGCGGAAAGGTGACTTGTCCTCTGACCGACAGGTGGAAGTGCTGACCGCCGCCCGGTGACGGGGCCACGCTGTCGCCCCATGAGACAGATGAACTACAGGTGGCGGCCGAGGGTCGGAACCCCTCGGCCGCAGTATGTGGCGGCCGCTGCCCTCGCCGCGCTGCTGGCGGGTCTGACCGCCACCCCCGGCGCCGCCCAGGGCACCGAGCGGGCCGACGCGGCCGTGCGGGGCGAGGCGGCCGGGTCCACCGGATCCGCCCGGCACCACGTCACCCTGATCACCGGCGACCGCGTCACGCTGGAGACGGCCCCGTCGGGCGGGCAGAGCGTCTCGGTCCAACCGGCCGCGGGCCGGGAGCACATCACCTTCGTCAAGCGCCAGAACGGCGGCGACTGGTCGGTCATACCCGTCGACGCGCTGCCCCTGCTCGCGGCGGACCGCCTCGACAAGGCGCTGTTCAACGTCTCGGCCCTGGCCAGGGGGAAGTACGCCGAGCGGTCGAGGCTGCCGCTCATCGTCGAGTACACGGGTGACGCGGGCACCGCCGGGCGCCGGCTCACCGCGGCCGGTGCCGACGGGGTCCGCACCATCGCCGGGACCTCCTTCGCGACCCTCGGCCAGGACCGCGCGGGCGCCGCGGAGTTCTGGAAGGACATCGCCCCCGCCGAGGCGGGCGCCACGTCCTTCGGCGCGGGCATCCGCCGGGTCTGGCTCGACGGCCGCTCCAAGGTCCGGCTCGACCGGACGGTGCCGCACATCGGGGCACCGCAGGCCTGGGCGAAGGGCTACCGGGGCGACGGCGTCAAGGTCGCGGTGCTCGACACCGGGTACGACCCGAACCACCCGGACCTGGGGGGCCTCATCGAGGAGTCCGCCAACTTCACCGCCGAGGCGGACACGGACGACCTGAACGGCCACGGCACCCACGTCACCTCGACCGTCGCCGGTTCCGGCGCGGCCTCCGACGGCCGGTTCAAGGGTGTCGCGCCCGGTGCGCGGATCCTGTCGGGCAAGGTCTGCAACGCGGCCGGCTCCTGCGACGACTCCGACGTCCTCGAAGGCATGGCCTGGGCCGCCGAGCGCGGCGCCAAGGTGATCAGCCTCAGCCTGGGCGACACCGACACCCCGGAGACCGACGCCCTCGAGGCTATGGTCGAGAGCGTCACCCGTGACCACGGCGTCCTGGTCGTGGCCGCGGCCGGCAACAGCGGTCCCGGCAAGGTCGGTTCCCCCGCCTCCGCCGACCGCGCGCTCGCCGTCGGCGCCACCGACCTCGACGACGAGCTCGCCCACTTCAGCTCGATCGGCCCGCGGGTGGGCGACTTCGGCCTCAAGCCCGACCTCGTCGCACCCGGCGTCGGCGTCGTCGCCGCACGGGCGGGCGGTACGACCGCCGAGGACGGCTACACCGCGATGGACGGCACCTCGATGGCGACCCCGCACGTCGCCGGTGCCGCCGCCATCCTCTTCCAGCAGCACCCCGACTGGACGCCCGAGCAGGTCAAGCGCCAGCTGATGCAGTCGACGGCGGCCGGCAAGGAGCGCGGCGCCTACTTCCAGGGCGCGGGCCGGGTCGACGTCGCCCGCGCGGTCGGCCAGCAGGTCACCGCCGCGACCACCGCAGTGGACTTCGGGCAGATCCGCTGGTCCGACGGCCCGCGGCCGCCGGTGCAGAAGACGATCACCTACAGCAACCCGGGCAGCGCGCCCGTCACGCTCGGCCTGTCGCTCAACGTCTCCCACGACGCGGGCAAGCCCGCGCCGCAGGGCCTGTTCCGGCTCGGCGCCGACCAGGTCACCGTGCCCGCCCACGGCACCGCCGACGTCGCCGTCACCGCGAGCCCGGAGACCGCCACGACCTACGCGGCGTACAGCGGCGTGGTCATCGCGGCCACCGCCGACCAGGCCGTCTCGGTGCGCGTCCCGGTCGGCATGGACGTCGAGCAGCCCTCGCACAGCCTCCGCCTCACCGTGAAGGACCGCTCCGGCAAGGCCCCCGCCCACGCCTACCTGCTCGTCACCGCGGCCGACGGCGAGGTCCGCGAGGTGGAGCTGCACGGCACGTCCGGCACCGAGCTGAGGGTGCCGCGCGACGGCAGGACCTACTCCGTGAACGGCTTCCTCTTCGACGCGGAGTACACCGAGGCCACCGTGGTGGGCGCGCCGAAGGTCGTGATGAGCGCCGACCGGGACGTCGCCATCGACGCCCGGAAGGCGAAGCCCGTCACGGTCTCGGCCCCGAACCGCTCGGCCCGCATCAAGTACGCCGAGGTCGGCACCATCGCCCTGGACGGCAACCTGTTCTCCGTCCCCGTGAACGACGCGGTCGGCGGCGACCGCATCACGAACGTGTACGCCGTCCCGACGGCGACGTCCAAGGACTCGGCGTTCACCTACCTGGTCAGCACCATCTGGGTCGATCCCGCGGGCGCCGACGGGAACCCCTCCTCGGTCTACTACCTCACCCGGCCGGTGCGCGGGCAGATCCCGGCCGATCCCGGCTACCGCCCCCGTACGTCGCAGCTGGCCACGGTCAACAGCACGCTCGCCGCCACCGCGCCGGACACCACCGCGTACCGCAGCGTGTGGCTGTCCCTCGGCAAGCTCCGCTGGGTCCACGGGATGGACGGACTCCCGCTCCCGAACCGGCGGGTCGACTACTTCTCGCCGAGCGAGGACCTGCGCTGGCAGAGCGTCTTCGAGCAGAACTTCTTCACCAGGCCGGACGCCCACGGGCAGAGCTTCCTCAGCCGCCTGCACAGCTACCGGGCCGGAACCTTCGAGGAGCGCTGGAACCAGGGCGTCCAGGGCTCGGGCTTCTCGCCCGAGTGGGTGATCACCTCCCGCGAGGGCGACGCCATGACGTTCGCGATCCAGGACGCCGCCAACGGGAACCTCGACCTGGTGGCCGGGACGACGTCCAGCAGCCGGCCGAAGTGGGAGCTGCGACGCAACGGTGAGGTCGTCTCGACGAACCGGGGGTTCGCCACCGTGCCGGCCGACGTCACCCCCGCCGACTACGTCGCGACGTTCGAGCAGGAGCGCGACCTCGTCCCCAGCACCATCTCCACGCGTCTGAAGTCCGAGTGGCGGTTCCGGTCGCAGACGACGGCGACCCGGCAGGCACTGCCGATGATGGCCGTGCTCATGTCGCCCCGGCTTGACGAGTGGAACCGGGCCGAGGCCGGTTTCCGGTTCGACATCCCGGCCCTGGTCCAGCGTCCGGTCGGCGCAGCCGAGTCGCCCGTCCGCACCTTCACCGCCGAGGTCTCCTACGACGAGGGCAGGACCTGGCACACGGCCAAGGTCAAGGGCACCGGGACGAAGCGCACCGTGACCGTGGACCACCCGCGCCGCTCCTCGGCCGGTTCGGTCAGCCTGCGCACCTACGTCGAGGACGCGGCGGGCAACTCCTTCAAGCAGACCGTGATCGAGGCCTACCTGCTCAAGTAGCCGCCGAACGGCACGGCAGGGCCCGCCGGATCCGTCCGGCGGGCCCGCACCGCCGTCCGCTCAGAGCCAGTTGCGGCGCGCCGCGTGCCAGCCCAGCTGCATGCGGGTGGCGACGCCCGCGAGGCTCATCAGCCCCTGGATGCGCCGCTGGACGGTGCGCTTGCTCACGCGCAGCTGCCCGGCGATCGCCTCGTCGGTCATGCCGGCGACCATCAGGGAGAGCAGGTGCCGGTCCTCCGCGACCGGCGCCGCCGGATCCTCCGGCCCCGCACCGCCGATCTGCCCCTCCTCGGTCACCCGCAGCGGCGCGCCGACCTCCCAGTAGTGCTGGAACAGGTCGATCAGCGCCTCCAGCAGGCTGCTCTCCCGCACCAGCGCCGTCTTGAGCTCCCGCGGACCGCCCGGCGCACCGGCGGAGGACAGCGGGAGGACGGCCAGCGACCGGTCGGCCACGGCCATCCGCAGAGGCAGCCTGGGCACCGCCCGGGCGACCTCGCCGGCGCGCACCCCCTTGACGACGTTGTCCACCGCACCGGGGTCGTCGAAGTAGGCCTGCTCGTACAGGACCCGGTACAGCACGCCCCGGCCCAGCGCGTCGTACTCCTCCCGGTTGCTGCCCGCGGGCATCGCCACGTGGCGGGCCTTGCAGAACCACAGCATCTCGTGGCGGACGCCGTCCTGGAGCTGCCGCAGACGCTGCCGCAGCGCCGCCGCGCCGCTGATGACCTCGATCGCCTCCCCCGCTCCCCAGGAGCGCGCGCTGCGGCGGTAGGTCTCCACCAGCCCGAGCACGACCGCCCGGTCCTGCTCCAGTGCCTCCGCGTGGCGCTGCAGCCGGGGTACGAGCGCGACCTCCGGCGGGATGACCGCGAACGCGCCGGGACTCTCCTCCAGCGCGTACGCCAGTCCCTTGGCCTCCAGCGCCAACAGCAGCCGCCCGACCGCCGGGGGGCCGAGGTCGGTACGTCCGCAGATCTCCTCGGCGGACGCCGACTCGGTGACGAGCAGCAGCCGGTACACCTCGGCCTCGGCGGCCGTGAGACCCACCGTCTCCAGCATGTCGGCCCCTCTCGCAGCACCGTCCGCCGGTCGATTCCATCAGCACGAACGGCTGCGGACAACGTCCGTTGCCGCGGGCAACCGGGCTCGCCGCGCGGGGACGGGACGCCGGACGGCGCGATGTGTGAGGCTGGGGGCATGGTCAATCGACTGAGCGGTTCCACGTCCCCGTACCTGCTGCAGCACGCCGACAACCCGGTGCACTGGTGGCCGTGGGGCGAGGGGGCCTTCACGGAGGCCCGGGACCGCGGGGTGCCGGTGCTGCTCAGCGTGGGGTACAGCAGCTGCCACTGGTGCCACGTCATGGCCAGGGAGTCCTTCGAGGACGAGGCGACCGCCGCGTACCTCAACGAGCACTTCGTGTCGGTGAAGGTCGACCGCGAGGAACGCCCCGACGTCGACGCCGTCTACATGGAGGCCGTGCAGGCGGCGACCGGGCAGGGCGGCTGGCCGATGACGGTCTTCCTGACGCCCGGGGGCGAGCCGTTCTACTTCGGCACCTACTTCCCGCCCGCCCCGCGGCACGGCATGCCCTCCTTCCGGCAGGTGCTGGAGGGCGTCGAGGCCGCCTGGCGCGAGCGCCGCGACGAGGTCGGGGCGGTCGCGGCGAGCATCGTGAAGGACCTGGGCGGACGTTCGCTGACCCTCGGCGGTGCGGCCGTCCCGGGGGAGGAACAGCTCGCGGCGGCACTGCTGGGGCTCACCCGGGACTACGACCCCTCGTACGGCGGGTTCGGCGGCGCGCCGAAGTTCCCGCCGTCGATGGCCCTGGAGTTCCTGCTGCGGCACCACGCCCGCACCGGTTCCGAGGGCGCCCTGCAGATGGCGCGGGACACCTGCGAGGCGATGGCCCGCGGCGGCATCTACGACCAGCTCGGCGGCGGCTTCGCGCGCTACTCCGTGGACCGCAAGTGGGTCGTGCCGCACTTCGAGAAGATGCTCTACGACAACGCCCTGCTCTGCCGGCTCTACGCGCACCTGTGGCGCGCCACCGGCTCCGACCTGGCCCGCCGGGTCGCCCTGGAGACCGCGGACTTCCTCGTGCGCGAGCTGCGCACCCACGAGGGCGGCTTCGCCTCCGCGCTCGACGCCGACAGCGACAAGCCGGGCGGCGGCCACGGCGAGGGCGCCTTCTACGTCTGGACGCCGGCGGAACTGGAGGAGGTCCTCGGCAAGGAGGACGCGGCGCTGGCCGCCGAGTACTTCGGCGTGACGGAGGACGGCACCTTCGAGGAGGGCGCGTCCGTGCTCCAACTCCCCGCCGACGGTGGCTTCGTGGACGCCGGGCGGATCGCCTCGGTGCGCCGGCGGCTGTTCACCGCGCGGGAGGGACGGCCCCGCCCCGGCCGCGACGACAAGGTCGTCGCCGCCTGGAACGGGCTGGCGGTCGCCGCGCTCGCCGAGACCGGCGCGTACTTCGAGCGCCCGGACCTGGTCGCGGCCGCCGTCGAGGCCTCGGACCTGCTGGTGCGGGTCCACATGGACGCCCGCGGCCGGCTCGCCCGGACCTCGCGGGACGGCACGGTGGGCGGCAACGCCGGCGTGCTGGAGGACTACGCCGACGTCGCGGAGGGCTTCCTCGCGCTCGCCGCGGTGACCGGCGAGGGCGTGTGGCTGGACCTCGCCGGGCTCCTGCTCGACTCCGTGCTGCGGCACTTCACCGGGGAGGACGGCACGCTCTACGACACCGCAGACGACGCCGAGGCGCTGATCCGCCGCCCGCAGGACCCGACCGACAACGCCGCCCCCTCGGGCTGGACGGCCGCGGCCGGCGCGCTGCTGTCGTACGCCGCGTACACCGGCTCCTCCCGCCACCGCGAGGCCGCCGAAGGGGCGCTGGGCGTCGTGGGCGCCCTCGCCGGACGGGTGCCGCGGTTCATCGGCTGGGGGCTGGCGGTCGCCGAGGCGGCGCTCGACGGCCCGCGGGAGGTCGCCGTGGTCGGCCCGGCGGGCGACGCCGGCACGGCGGCGCTGCACCGCACCGCGCTGCTGGGCACCGCCCCGGGCGCGGTGGTCGCGGTGGGGGAGCCCGCCACGGACGAGTACGCCCTCCTGGCCGACCGCCCGCTGCTCGACGGCCGTCCCGCGGCCTACGTCTGCCGGCACTTCGTGTGCGCGGCGCCGACCGCGGACCCGCAGGCCCTGGCGGAGCAACTGGGCGCGCGCTGAGGCGCGCCGCGTCGTGCAGCCGCGCGGCGTTCGCCGGCATCTCCCTCGCGCGCAAGGCCGGTCGGTGAACCGGCTTTGCGCGGACCGTCGTTGCGTGCGATGGCGTCCGGAACCCCTCCGCGTGATCGCCTAGCGGCAGAGGTTGGCCGCGAGGAGGTCCAGCGAGCGGTCGAGGACGGCGGCGAGGTCGGCGGTGCCGTCCGAGTCGAGCCAGTGGAAGATGGCCTCGGACCAGGCCCCGATCAGCGCCCCGACGACGACCCGGATCTCGAAGTCGTCCTCTGGGCGCCCGAGGCGCTCGGCGGTGACGGAGGCCAGCAGGCGGCTGGACTCCTGGATGTTCTCGCCCATGCGGGCGCGGATGGCGGGCACCGAGCGCACCAGCCGCAGCCGCTGCCGCATCTCCTCGAACTCGCCCTCGTCGGCGAGCATCTCGCGCAGCGGGCCCAGCAGGGCGTGCCGCAGCGAGGCGACGATGGGCTCCTGCGCCGGGCGGGCGCGCAGTTCGGCCACCATGACGGGGTCGTACTCGTCGGAGAGGACGATGTCCTCCTTGGTGGGGAAGTACCGGAAGACCGTGCTGGCCGAGACCTCGGCCGTGGCCGCGATCTGCTCGACGGTGGTGCCGTCGTACCCCTGCGCCTCGAAGAGCCGGTAGGCCGCGCGGCGGATGGCCCGCCGGGTCCGGATCTTCTTGCGTTCGCGCAGGCTCGGTCTGGTCGGTACGGTCACGCTCGTCATTGTCGTGCATCGACGGCGGGCGGGGCCATCCGCGCGGTGCCGGGCACCTCCTGGCCGGTGCGGGCGTCGGGGAGGAAGAGCGCGGTCAGCACGGCCGCCACGAGCGAGGCGGCGGCGCAGGCCAGCAGGGCGAGGTCCATCCCGTGCACGTACGCCGCGTCCGCCGAGGCGGCGAGCGCCGGGTCGCCGAGGGCGGCCGCGACCGCGTGCGCGGCCCCCACGGAACCCGAGGCGGCGTCGGCGGCCGCCGCGGGCAGGCCCGTGGTGGCGAGACGGTCGGTGTAGGCGCCCGCCAGCAGGCTGCCCAGGAGGGCGACACCGATCGCGCCGCCGGTCTGGCGCAGGGTCATCAGCAGTCCGGAGCCGCTGCCCGCGCGGTCCCGGGGCAGCGCGCCCAGCGCCGCGTCCATGGCGGGGATCATCGCGAAGCCGAAGGCGAAACCGGTGACGGACAGCCACAGCGCGGTCGCCCCGTAGCCGTCGTGGACGTCGGTGCGGCTGCCGAGCGCCGCGGCCGCGGTGAGCAGGAGCAGCCCCGCCGTGACGACCGGCCGCGGCCCGAACCGCGCGACCAGCGGCGCGCTGCCCCGGGCGGCGACGAGCAGGCCGCCCATCATCGGCAGCAGCCGTACGCCGGTGCCGAGGGCGTCGTTGCCGAGCACGGCCTGCAGGTACTGCGGCAGGACGAAGAGCAGGCCGGTGAGGATGAAGGTCACCAGCGTCGCGGCGACCGCGTTCCACAGGAAGCCCCGCTGCCGCAGCAGACCGAGGTCGAGCATGGGCCGCTCCAGCCGGCGTCCGCGGAGCACCAGCCCGGTCAGCAGCGCGACGGACGAGAACAGCGTCAGCAGCACCAGCGGGTCGCCCCATCCCCGGCGCGGCCCCTCGATGATGCCGAAGACCAGCGCGCCGAGCCCGGCCACCGCGAGGACGGTGCTGGGCGGGTCGACGCGGGGCGTGGCGGGGTCGCTGGTCTCGGGCAGCAGGAACAGGCAGGCGGCGATGCCGAGGACGACGAGCGGGATGTTGACCACGAAGATCGAGCCCCACCAGAAGTGGTCGAGCAGGGTGCCGCCGATGATCGGCCCGAGCGGCATCCCCAGCGCCATGGCGGCGGTGACCGCGCCGACCGCCTTGGAGCGCTCCTCGGGCTCGAACAGCGAGGGCAGGACGGACAGGGCCAGCGGCATGACGAGTGCCGCGCCCAGGCCCATCACCGTGCGGGCGGCGACGACCGGTCCCGGGCTGCCCACCAGGGCGCCGAGCACCGAGCCGACGAGGAAGATCCCGAGCCCGGCGACGAGCATCCGCCGCCGTCCCCAGCGGTCGCCCAGCAGGCCCGCGGGGAGCATCGCGGCGGCGAAGACCACCGTGTAGCCGTCGACGATCCACTGCTGGTCGCCGGTGTCCGCACCCAGCTCCGCGGCCATGGTCGGCAGTGCGACGTTGAGGATCGTCATGTCGAAGCCGAGCACGAGCATGCTCGCCACCAGGGCCCCGAGGGCCCACCAGCGCCGTGGATCGGCCGTCGTCGTCATGAGGGTCTCCTCCTGCGGGCCCGGGGCACCGGCTGACCGGGTACCAGGGCGACATCCGAAAGTCGCCGTCAAATGACAGTGACTCTCAAAAAAGAGTAGCTGTCACTCCGGACATGCGAAAGCCCCGCGGACCGCCGTCGCGGTCCGCGGGGCTCCAGGGCCGTCGCGGAAGGGCTACGCGTGGTTGTAGGCCACCAGCGAGATGCCGACGTAGTGCACGATGAACGCGGCCAGCGTGAACGAGTGGAAGACCTCGTGGAAGCCGAAGAAGCGGGGCGAGGGGTTGGGCCGCTTGGTCCCGTAGATCACCGCTCCGACGCTGTACAGCAGGCCGCCCACGACGATCAGGACGAGCACCGCGATGCCGCCCTGCCGCAGGAAGTCGGGCAGGAAGAAGACCGCCGCCCAGCCGAGGGCGATGTAGCAGGGCGTGTAGAGCCAGCGCGGCGCACCCACCCAGAAGACCCGGAACGCGATGCCCGCCAGGGCCCCGGCCCAGACCAGCCAGAGCAGGACCTCCTGCTTGCCGTCGGGCAGCAGCAGGAGCGTGAAGGGCGTGTAGGTCCCCGCGATGATCAGGAAGATGTTCGCGTGGTCCAGCCGGCGCAGCACCGCCGAGGCCCGGGGGCCCCAGTCGCCGCGGTGGTAGAGCGCGCTCACGCCGAACAGCGCGCAGGCGGTGAGCGTGAAGACGGCGCAGGCGATCCGTCCGCGGGTGCTCTCGGCGAAGGCGGTCAGGGCGACCCCGGCGACAAGGGCGGCGGGGAACATCCCGGCGTGGAGCCACCCCCTCAGCTTGGGCTTCAAGGGGGCGGCAGCGGATGCGAGTTCTTCAAGGGCGGCGGGCACAACGGGAGTCTCGTCCACGGAGCTCATGAAATCAATGCTACCTACGGTTGCGTAGGTTACCGATCCGTAGTACGGGGTGTCGCCGGACGTTGGGAGTGGCGATGCTCACCCCACGTGCCCTGGACAGATCGCGTTTCCTGTCCTGATACTCATATGAGTGCGGACGGCACCGGATGAGCATCCCACGACAGCAGCATCCGGGTCGCAGCCCCCAAGGGGCCGACAACACACCCTCGGAATCTGACGCCAGGTGAGTGCACACCGGGCGGAACGGAGCGATCGTGGCGCGCGTCAATGCGGCTCCCACCAATCACCAGGACCTGATCGCATGGGTCGGCGAGATCGCCGAGCTGACCCAGCCGGACGAGATCGTGTGGTGCGACGGCTCCGAGGAGGAGTACCAGCGCCTCGCGGACGAGCTCGTCTCGAAGGGCACCTTCAAGAAGCTCGACCCGATCAAGCGCCCCAACTCGTACTACGCCGCCTCCGACCCGACCGACGTCGCTCGTGTGGAGGACCGCACCTTCATCTGCTCCGAGCGGGAGCAGGACGCCGGCCCGACCAACCACTGGAAGGCTCCCGCCGAGATGCGGGAGATCTTCACAGGGGAGCAGGGTCTTTTCCGCGGCGCCATGCGCGGCCGCACCATGTACGTCGTCCCGTTCTGCATGGGCCCGCTCGGCTCCGAGCTGTCCGCGACCGGCGTGGAGATCACCGACTCCGCGTACGTCGCCACCGCCATGCGGACCATGACGCGCATGGGCCAGGACGTGCTGGACGAGCTCGGCGAGGACGGCTTCTTCGTCAAGGCCGTGCACTCCGTCGGCGCCCCGCTGGAGCCCGGCCAGGAGGACGTCCCGTGGCCGTGCAACTCCACCAAGTACATCTCGCACTTCCCCGAGAGCCGTGAGATCTGGTCCTACGGCTCCGGCTACGGCGGCAACGCCCTGCTCGGCAAGAAGTGCTACGCCCTGCGCATAGCCTCGGTCATGGCCCGTGACGAGGGCTGGCTGGCCGAGCACATGCTCGTCCTCAAGCTCACGCCGCCGCGGGGCGAGGCCAAGTACGTGGCCGCCGCCTTCCCGAGCGCGTGCGGCAAGACCAACCTCGCCATGCTGGAGCCGACGATCCCCGGCTGGACCGTGGAGACCATCGGCGACGACATCGCCTGGATGCGCTTCGGCGAGGACGGCCGCCTCTACGCCATCAACCCCGAGGCGGGCTTCTTCGGCGTCGCGCCGGGCACCGGCGAGCACACCAACGCCAACGCGATGAAGACCCTGTGGGGCAACTCGGTCTTCACCAACGTCGCCCTCACCGACGACAACGACGTCTGGTGGGAGGGCATGACCGAGGAGCTCCCGGCCCACCTCACGGACTGGAAGGGCAACTCCTGGACGCCGGAGTCCGGGACCCCGGCCGCCCACCCCAACGCCCGCTTCACCGTGCCCGCCGCCCAGTGCCCGACGATCGCGCCCGAGTGGGAGGACCCCAAGGGCGTGCCGATCTCGGCCATCCTGTTCGGCGGCCGCCGCGCCTCGGCCGTGCCGCTGGTCACCGAGTCCTTCGACTGGCAGCACGGTGTCTTCCTCGGTGCAAACGTCGCCTCCGAGAAGACCGCCGCCGCCGAGGGCAAGGTCGGCGAGCTGCGCCGCGACCCGTTCGCGATGCTCCCGTTCTGCGGCTACAACATGGGCGATTACTTCGGCCACTGGGTCAAGCTCGGCCAGAAGCACGACGCCGACAAGCTCCCGAAGATCTACTACGTGAACTGGTTCCGCAAGGACGCGGACGGCCGGTTCGTGTGGCCGGGCTTCGGCGAGAACAGCCGCGTGCTCAAGTGGATCGTCGAGCGCCTCAACGGCCAGGCCGAGGGCGTCGAGACCCCGATCGGCGTCCTGCCGGCCGAGGGCTCCCTCGACACCAGCGGACTGGACATCTCCCAGGCGGACCTCGACCTGCTGCTCTCGGTCGACGTCGACACCTGGCGGCACGAGGCCTCCCTCATCCCGTCCCACCTGGAGACCTTCGGCGACCACACGCCCAAGGAGCTGTGGGACGAGTACCGGGCCCTGGTCAAGCGCCTGGACTAGGCCCCACCGGAATCCGGGCGGCCCGACCCTCCCCGTGCGTGCGGCGCGGGCGGGCGGCCCGGTGGTGGGCATGGCCCGGTCGTGGGATCCCCGACCCTGACCACGGCCCCGCGGGCGGGCCGCGCCGACCCTCACCCCGAGGGCCGGGACCGGAGGCACGAACTCCGGTCCCGGCCCTCGGGCGGTTCCTAGGCGGCTGCGGTGTGGACCGCGATGTGGCGCTCGGCGAGCGCCGCGGCCTCCGCGTTCTGGCGTGACTCGGCGACCACCAGGGCCCGGCCGGCGAGCGCGCGCGCCCGTCGGTGCAGGGCCGCCACACGGGCCGCTTCCGCCCGCCCCCGTCCGGCCGGAGCCGGGGAGAGCCGCAGCGGCGGACGCCCGTGGTGCAGGCCCGCCACGGCCTCGGCGAGCTGCTCCGCGGCACGGTCGAGGTCCGGGCTGCACTCCAGCGCCCGCAGCTCGTCGGTGACGGTCAGCAGGGCGGCGAGGTGTCCGGCGAGCTGGAGGTCCAGCTCCTCGTCACGACTGCGTCGCGGAGAGGTGGGCGCCGCCGTCGTATGGACCGATTTGGTGCGGATCGGCTCGTACATGGGTGCACTCCTCCTGCAATCAGGAGTACATCCTACCTTGGACTCAGTCTAAGGAGGGCGCTTTTCGAGGTATTGGCCCGGGCTACGGCTGTCCGTAGCCGTCCAGGAAGCGCGCGATCCGGCCCACCGCGTCCGCCAGGTCCTCCTTCGCCGGCAGCGTGACCAGGCGGAAGTGGTCCGGCTCCGGCCAGTTGAAGCCGGTGCCCTGCACCACCAGGATCCGCTCGGCCCGCAGCAGGTCCAGCACCATCTGCTGGTCGTCCTTGACCTTGTAGACCTTCGGGTCGAGCCGCGGGAACGCGTAGAGCGCGCCCTTCGGCCGCACGCAGGTGACCCCGGGGATCTGCGTCAGCAGCTCGTACGCCACGTCCCGCTGCTCGGCCAGCCGGCCGCCCGGCAGCACCAGGTCCTTGATCGACTGGCGGCCGCCGAGGGCGGTGGCCACCGCGTGCTGGGCGGGGACGTTCGCGCACAGGCGCATGTTCGCCAGGATGGTCAGGCCCTCGAGGTAGCTGGTCGCGTGCTCCTTCGGGCCGCACACCGCGAGCCAGCCGCTGCGGTAGCCGGCCACCCGGTAGGCCTTCGACAGGCCGTTGAAGGTCAACGTCAGCAGGTCGGGGGCGACCACCGCGGTCGGGGTGTGGGTCACCCCGTCGTAGAGGATCTTGTCGTAGATCTCGTCCGAGCAGACGATCAGGTTGTGGCGGCGGGCGATGTCGGTGAGCTGCCGCAGCAGCTCGTCGTCGTAGACCGCGCCCGTCGGGTTGTTCGGGTTGATGATCACCAGCGCCTTGGTGCGGTCGGTGATCTTGCGCTCGATGTCGGCGAGGTCGGGGAACCAGTCCGCCTGCTCGTCACAGCGGTAGTGCACCGGGGTGCCGCCCGACAGCGAGACCGCGGCCGTCCACAGCGGGTAGTCCGGCGCGGGGATCAGCACCTCGTCGCCGTCGTCCAGCAGCGCCTGCATCGACATCTGGATCAGCTCGGAGACGCCGTTGCCGAGGTAGATGTCCTCGACGTCCAGCTCGACGCCCTTGGTCTGGTAGTGCTGCATGACCGCCCGCCGCGCCGGCAGGATGCCCTTGGAGTCGCCGTAGCCGTGCGCGCCGCCGAGGCTGCGCAGCATGTCCTCCAGGATCTCCGGGGGGCACTCGAAACCGAAGGCGGCGGGATTGCCGGTGTTCAGCTTCAGGATGCGATGACCCGCCGCCTCCAGCCGCATGGCCTCCTCCAGCACCGGGCCGCGGATGTCGTAGCAGACGTTGGAGAGCTTCGTGGACTGGATCACCTGCATGTCCGTGAGCTTACGGGCACGTACCGGGGACCGCCCCGTGTTCTTGGCCACGTATGCGCCGAATGGTGAAGTGGCGCTACCTTCCGGGCCCGTTCTCGTTGCGCACGGAACGCCCCGCCAGGACGTCCGTACGGCGGCCGTCCTCGATGACGAACCGCCCGTCGACGAGCACGTACGGGATGCCGGTGGGCAGCGTGCGCGGTGCCTCGTAGGTCGCGCCCGCGGCGACCGTCCGCGGGTCGAACAGCACCAGGTCCGCGCGGTGGCCCTCGCGGACCAGGCCGCGGTCCGGCAGCCCCAGCCGGGCCGCGGGGCGTCCGGTGAGGTGCGCGACGCACTCCTCCAGGCCGAGCACGCCGAGCTCGCGCACGTAGTGGCCGAGGTAGTGCGGGAACGTGCCGTACGCGCGGGGATGCGGCTTGTCGCCGACGAGCAGGCCGTCGCTGCCGCCGGTGTGGACGCGGTGGCGCATGATCGCCCGGACGTTCTCCTCGTGGCCCACGTGCTGGAGGATCGTCGTGCCCAGCCGGTCCTCCAGCAGCAGCCGTCGCGCCGTCGCGAAGTCCGGCAGCCGGCGCCCCACATGACCGGCCAGCGAGGGCTCGCGCACCCCGGAGACCTCGAGCGTCCGCCACTCCACGGGCACGCCGTGGCAGCCGTCCGACCCCTCCACCTCCATCGCGTGCCGGATGCGTTCCGCCTGCGCCTCGTCCCGGAGCCGGGCGAGGGTCGCCTCCGGGCCGCCCTCCGTCGCCCAGCTCGGCAGGGTCGCCGCGAGCGTCGTGCAGCCCGGGAGGTAGGGATACGTGTCGAGGGTGATGTCCGCCCCCGCGGCGAGCGCCTCGTCCAGCAGCGCGAGCAGCTCCGGCGCACGGCCCGCGTTCACGCCGAAGTTCATCGTGGCGTGCGCCAGGTGCAGGGCGCAGCCCGCCTCCCGGGTCACGGCGATCATCTCGGCGTACGCCTCGAGCGCGCCGGCGCCGTAACTGCGCTGGTGCGGGCAGTAGTAGCCGCCGTGGGCGGCCACGACCCGGCACAGCTCGGTCAGTTCGGCGTCCGAGGCGTACATCCCCGGGGTGTACGTCAGCCCGGACGACATCCCCACGGCCCCCTGCGTCAGTCCCTCGGCGACCAGTTCCTTCATCCGGTCCAGCTCCGCCGGGGTCGCCGGACGGTCCTCCCACCCGACGGCCAGCATCCGCACGGTGCCCTGCGGGACCAGGTACGCGGCGTTCACGGCGATGCCCCGGTCCAGGCGGTCCAGGTACTCGCCGACGCTGCGCCAGTCGTACTCCAGGCCCTCGGGGTCGCCGTTCCACCCCGCGATCTGGCGGCGCAGCCCGGCCAGGGTGCGGTCGTCCACGGGGGCGTACGACAGGCCGTCCTGGCCCAGCACCTCCAGGGTCACGCCCTGCGCCGCCTTCGCCTCGTGCGCGGGGTCGGTGAGCAGGGCCAGGTCGCTGTGCGCGTGCATGTCGATGAACCCGGGGGCGAGCACGAGCCCGCGGGCGTCGAGCGTGTGGCGTGCGCCGCGCACCGTCCCGATCTCCGTGACGCGGCCGTCCACGACGCGCACGTCCGCCCGGTACGCCGGGGTCCCCCCGCTCCCGTCCACGACGGTCGCGCCGCGAATCGCCAACTCCATCCGTGCGTCTCCTTTGTGCGGGTTGGGTCTGTGTTGCGGCCGGTTGTCGTGTGCGGGTTGTTCGCGCCTGCGGCGGGCGTCCACCCGCCCGCCCTCCCGATTGCCCGGCGCGGTCAGTGACCGCCTCGTTGCGTACGTGTGGGGTCGGTGCCGCGCCGGGGTACGCCCCCAGCCTTCGGCCGGGGGGACCCCCACCTCGGCGCTCGCGGCGCTGCCCCACGTCATTCGGCGCCGCGCGCACCGCTCGTCTCCCCCAGCCTTCGGCCGGGGGGACCCCCATGGGGGCACCCCGCCACACCCCCTCTTGCCGGTGGGGGCGGCTGACGGCCGGTGGGGGTTCGAGAGCGGTGCTGGGTGGCCGCAGGTGCCTTACTCACCCTCCACCGGCCGTCGTGCGCTCCGACCACGGGAGGGGGTGTGGCGGGGTGCGCCCGGAAGCGACGAGCGGCGGACCCGGGCGCCGAACGATGTGGACGTAAACCGCGAGCGCTGAGGACGTGCGCCGGCGCGCCACCGACCCCAACCAAGCAGAGCGCGGGCCCGCACTGACCGCGCCGGGCAATCGGGCGGGCGGGCGGGGGAGAAACCGCAACAGCAACAAACGCGGCGCCGCAGACGACAACCGGCCCGTCAAAAGAACGTGCGGACGAAATCCGTGACGACCCCACCCGCGTCCACGACAGGAATGAGCTGCCACTTGTCGAACGCCGTGCACGGATGCGACACCCCCAGCCCCACCCAGTCGCCGACCGCCAGGTCCCGCCCCCCGATGGCGACGTCCACGAACGCGTGCTGGTCGGCGAGCTTCGTGACCGTGAGCCCGGCCGCCGGGACGGCGGAACCGTCGGCGCGGCGCACGAGCTGCGGCACCGGGAGGCCGAGGTCGTACGGCGCGTCGCGCTTGCCCGCGTTGAGGAGGGCGAGGCCGGGCTCGGGCCGGGAGAGCACCTGCGTCCAGAGGCGGAAGGCGGGCTCGAGCGACCCCTCCGCGGGGATGCGGTCGTGGAACGGCGTCAGATCGCGGTAGTGGACGTCGTCGTGCGTGACGTACGCCCCGGACCGCAGGAGCCCGAGCACCGGCAGGGACAGGTCCCCGAGTGTGCCGAACGCGTCCGCCACGGCGTCGAACCACTCGCTGCCGCCCGCGCTCACCACGATCTGCGAGGCCCCGGCGAACCGCCCGGCCGCGTCGAAGTCCCGTGCCAGCGCGGCCAGTTCGCCGAGCCACCCGTGCGGGTCCGGGGCCGGCGCCTCGTAGCCCGCGACGCCGACGAGCCGCAGGTGCCGGGCCGCGGCGACGGCGTCGGCGACGCGTGCCGCCTCCTCCGGGCCGCGCACGCCGGTGCGTCCTCCCTCCGCGCCGAGCTCCACGACGACGTCCACGACCGCCGTGAGGGCCGCGTCCATCAGCTCCACCCCGCGCACGGAGTCCACGTAGCAGACGAAGCGGAACTCCGGGTCGCCCGCGAGCTCACGGGACAGCCAGCGCAGCGCGGCCGCGTCGACGAGCTCGTTGGCGAGGAAGACGCGCCGCACGCCGAAGGCTCGGTAGACCCGCACCTGGTGCGGGGTGGCGGCGGTGATGCCCCACGCGCCGTGGGCGAGCTGGCGGGCGAAGAGCTGCGGGGCCATGGAGGTCTTGCCGTGCGGCGCGAAGGCGAGGCCGTGCTTGCCGGCCCAGTCGGCGAGCTGGGCGAGGTTGTGCTCCAGGGCGGGCTCGGAGAGCGTGAGCAGCGGGGTCGTGAAGCCGCCGTCGAAGACGGTGCGGCGCTCGGCGGCGAGTTCGCCGACGGTCAGGCCGTCGGCGTCCGGCGGGAGTCCCTTGAAACGGTGGTCCACCCGCTCCCGGTGCAGCTCGTCGATGCCCGTGACCTGGTCCATCCCGCCTCCGTCCGCCATCGTTGCACTATGTGCAACGACCGTTGTGTGCTGTGTTGCCCGCTGTCTAACATCCCGGCCAGCACCGGGTCAACGGTGCACGGAGAGGAGCGGAAGTGACCGGGACCGTGGCCGTGGACGTCGTGTGCGTGGGCGAATCCATGGTCACCTTCGTCCCCTCCGTGCCCGGGCAGCGCCTCGCCGACGCGGCCGCCTTCGACCGTGGGACGGGTGGCGCGGAGTCCAACGTGGCCTGCGCGCTGGCCCGTCTCGGCCATGCCGTGCGCTGGATCAGCCGGGTGGGTGCCGACCCGTTCGGGGACCACCTGGTGACGGCGATCGCCGCGGCCGGCGTCGACGTCTCGGGGGTGCGCCGCGACCGGGACCGCCCCACCGGGGTCTACTTCCGCACCGGCGACGGCGAGGTCGCCTACTACCGGGCCGGTTCGGCCGCCACGGCCATGGGCCCGGACAACGTCGCCCGGCGCGAGGCCTGGGCCGGCCGGGTCCTGCACCTGTCCGGCATCACGCCCGCGCTCTCCGAGCGGTGCGCGGACCTCGTCCACGAGCTCACCGCCCCCGGTCCGGGCCGCCCGCTGGTCTCCTTCGACGTCAACCACCGCCCCGCCCTGTGGCGTTCGGCCGACCCGGTACGGCTGGCCCGGCTCGCCGCCCGCTGCGACCTCGTCCTGGTCGGCGAGGACGAGGCCGGGGCCGCCTGGGGCCTGCCGGACGCCGACGCCGTGCGCGAGGCCCTGCCCGGTCCCGCCGTCCTCGTCGTCAAGCAGGGCGCGCACGGTGCCACCGCGTACGAGGGCGGCGCCGACGGGGTCTTCGTGCCCGCGCCGGACACGCCCGTCATCGACCTCGTCGGGGCCGGGGACGCCTTCGCCGCGGGGTTCCTGTCGGCGTCGCTGCGCGCGCTCCCGCTGCGGGAGCGGCTCGCCCGGGGCCACGCCCTGGCCGCCGCGGTGATCGGGGTGCGGGGCGACTCCCTCGCCGCCCTCGGTGACGGGGCATGGGGGAGACTGCGCGCATGAGCCAGACCGTGGACCGCGCGCTGCGCATCCTGCCCCTGCTCGCGGAGGGGCCCGCCAACCTGGAACAGGTCGCCACCCGCCTGGACGTGCACAAGTCCACCGCACTGAGGCTGCTGCGCACCCTGCACGAGCACGGCATGGTCTACCGCCAGGACGACCAGCGCTACCGCCTCGGCGCCCGGCTGTTCGCCCTCGCCCAGGAGGCGATGGAGCACCTGGACGTCCGCGGCATCGCCCACCCCCACCTCGCCGCCCTGGGCGAACTGACCGGGCACACCGTCCACCTCGCGGTGTACGAGGAGGGCGAGGTCGTCTACATCGACAAGGTGGAGAGCCGCTACCCGGTCCGCATGTACTCGCGGATCGGCAAGCCCGTCGCCATCACCGTGGCCGCCGTGGCGAAGCTGCTCCTGGCCGACCTGCCCGAGGCTGAGCGGCGCGCGGTCGCGCGGGGCCTGGAGTACCCGCGCTACACCGCGCGTTCCACCACGGACGCCGCCGCCTACCTCGCCGAACTCGCCCGGGTCCGCGAGCAGGGCTGGGCGAGCGACCTCGGCGGCCACGAGGAGTCCATCAACTGCGTGGCCGCGCCGATCCGCGGCGCCGACGGGCGCGTCGTGGCCGCCTGCTCCCTCTCCGCCCCCAATGTGGTCGTCAGCGCGGAGGAGCTGCTGAAGCTGCGCCCGCAGGTCCGGCGCACCGCGGAGGCGATCGGCCGCGAGTACTCCGGAAGACCGAGCGAAGGAACCAGATGAGCGAGAAGACCGCGATCACCCCGGCCGGCCACACCGCCCCGCCGGCCAGGTTCTCCCACGGTGTCCGCAAGGGCAACATCCTGCAGGTCGCCGGTCAGGTCGGTTTCGGCCCCGCCGTGCCGGGTCAGGCGCCCGCGCCCGTGGGCCCGGGGCTGCGGGAGCAGACCCTGCAGACCCTCGCCAACGTGCAGGCGGTGCTGGAGGAGGGCGGCTCGTCCTGGGAGGACGTCGTCATGATCCGGGTCTACCTCACCGACACCGCGCACTTCCCCGAGTTCAACGCCCTCTTCGACGAGTTCTTCGCGGGCCTGAAGGGCGCCCCCGCCGCCCGTACGACGGTCTACGTCGGCCTGCCCGCGGGACTGCTCGTCGAGATCGACGCCCTCGCCGTCCTGGACTGACCGGGCGGCGTCTGCGGCGCGGTGAGCCCGGTGGTCCGACGTGACACCGCGCCCCCGGGGGACGGGACCTCTCCCGGGGGCGCGGTGCGTCGGTGACGGTCCCGCCGGCTACGGCAGCCCGTGCACGTGCGGGCCGACGGTGCCCGAGAAGGCGTTGCCGTTGGCCGCGTCCCAGTTGGTGGACCAGGTCATCGCGCCGCGCAGCCCCGGCCAGGTGGTGGAGGGCTTGAAGGAACCGCAGTTGGTGCCCTTGGTCAGGCAGTCCAGGGCGTTGTTCACCACGGTCGGCGAGACGTAGCCGCTGCCCGCCGCCCGGGTCGACGCCGGCAGGCCGAGACCCACCTGCGAGGGGGCCAGACCGCTCTGCAGCTGGATGCAGGCCAGGGCGGTGATGAAGTCGACCGTGCCCTGCGAGTACACCTTGCCGTCGCAGCCGTTCATGGAACCGCTGTTGTAGTACTGGGTGTTGACGACGGTCAGGATGTCCTTGATGTTCAGCGCGGTCTGGAAGTAGCCGAAGGACGTCGACTGCATGTCGATGGTCTGCGGGGCCATCGTGATGACCAGCCCGGAGCCGGCCTTGGCCGACAGGGAGCGCAGCGCCTGCGTCATGTAGGTCGCGTTGATCCCGTTCTCCAGGTCGATGTCGACGCCGTCGAACCCGTACGTCTGCATCAGCGAGAAGACGCTGTTCGCGAAGTTGTTCGCCGAGGCGGAGTCGGTGACGCCGATCGTGCCGTTCTGGCCGCCGACCGAGACGATGACCTTCTTGCCGGCCGCCTTCTTCGCCGCGATGTCGGTCTTGAACTGGCCGACCGGGTAGTTCAGCGCCGGGTCGAGGGTGAAGGAGACCGCGCCGGGCGTGGTCGTGGCGTCGGCGAACGACACCGCGATGATGTCGTACTGGCTCGGGACCTGGGCGATGGTCTGGACGGTCGCGCCGTTGTTGAAGTTCTGCCAGTAGCCGGTGAGCACGTGCTTGGGCAGCGAGCCGCCGCCGGTGGGCGTCGGCGTCGGTGTGGGGGTGGGGGTCGGCGTGGGGGTGGGCGTCGGGTCGGTCGGCGTGGGGGTCGGGGTCGGCGTCCCCGTGCCGGGCGCGCCCAGCAGGCTCACGTCGTCGGCCAGGTACGCGGGCTGCGCGTACCAGCCGTGCAGGTAGACGGTGACCGAGGTGGTGCTCGCGCCCGTGGTGAAGCTCGTGGACAGCTGCTGGTACGAGGACGCGGACGGGGTCCAGACCGAGGCCTCCGTCATCCCGGTGCCGGTGGCGCCGAGGTAGACGTAGCTGCCCTGGACGAACGCGCTCAGCGTGTACGTGGAGTTGGGCCGGACGCTGATGGTCTGCGAGCAGCGGGAGTTGTCCGAGGAGGAGGGCGAGCCCTGGAGCGCCTTGGTGCCGCCGTGCACGGGGGAGCCGACGGCCGCGCCGCTGGAGGCGGTGCAGGACCATCCGGACAGGCCGCTCTCGAACCCGCCGTTGGTCACGATGTTGGTGTCGGCGGCGTTCGCGCTGCCGGACGTGGCGACGAGTCCCGCCACCACGAGGGCGGCGGCGCCGACGGCCGCCGCGGCTCTGAGGGCGGTGCGCCGTGGGCGTGCGTGTTCCACTACTGCCTCCTGGGGGCGAGGAGTTGGGCGGTTACGCGAGTGGCCACTCTGCTGTGGACGCAGTTTGGTCCAGACCAATGCGGGGGTCAATACCCCCGCCGCCGTGCGTAGACCGGCGTCCCGCGGGTACCACCGACTTCATCAACTGTTCGGCGACTTTCCGCACTGCTCCGGCTACGCAGGGATAAGCTCTCCGGGCAGGGACTGGGCGGGAGTTCCGGGAGGTCGCGGGTGTCGAGCGTCATAGCGGTCACGGCGGACGACCTCGCGCTCCCGCTGGAGCAGCACGTGATGCGCACCGCCGCCGCCCTGGAGGCCCACGGCCACCTCGTCGTGCTCGTCCCGCCGGAGCCCACCGACCCGTTGCGCCGCCGCGTCCACACCGTGCGCGCGGCCCTGGAGGCGGACCGGGTGGCGATCGTCCCGGTCGACCTGCCACCGCTGGCCGCCCTGCTCCTGGCCGAGCAACTGCGCCAGCTCGCCGCCACCGACCTCGGGCCCGGTGTGCTCGCCGGTGCCGCCCGGCTGCTGTCGCACTACCTCCACTCCGGCGCCCTGCTCGGTTCGGTCTCCCGGCTCGACCGGGTGGACGTGCCCGTCGGCGCCCATCTGAAGTCCCTGGTGCCCGGGCGCCACTTCGCCGTCCTCGCCCACCCCGAACCGCACCTGTCCGAGGCGCGCCCCGACGCCGTGCCGGCGGGGCCCGCGTTCCTCACCCAGCTCGCCGTCGCGCACGGCCACGGCGTCGATCCCGGCTGGGTCACCGGGCCGCTGGCCCGCGCCTGGCGGAGCCTGCACGTACGGGAGGTTCCGCTGCCGGCGGACTCCGCGCGCTGGTGGGGGACCGGCAGGCTGGTCGAGTTCACCGCCTACATCGGCGACGTCGGCGTGCTCTACCAGCTGGTCACCTCGGTCCGCCGGGACACCTGCGGCTGGTGCGGCCTGGCGGTCATCGGCGACCGCTGCCTGTTCTGCTCGGCCACCGTGGACGGGCAGCAGCGCGTCCGACCCCCGGAGCGGCCGCGCCAGGTCGTGCACTCGGGACCCCGCGCGCCCTCCCTGGCGCCCAGGGCGTCGCCCACCCCCCAGGTCTCCCCCCACCAGCAGTCGGCACTTGAGCGATAGGGCCCCACCTCTATGAACTCACGTCAGCGTCGCGGCGTCGTCCTCCTCGTGGTCTCCGCGCTGTGCGCGCTCGCCGCCTTCGCCGGCGTCGTCACCGTCATCGGGGACGCCCGCTCCCAGGTCGGGCCGAAGGTGACCGCGTACCGGCTGGCCGCGGACGTGCCCGCGTACGAGACGGTCGGCCGCGCCCAACTGCGGGAGGTCCGGATACCCGAGCGCTGGCTGCCCGTCACCGCCGTCCGCGATCTCGGCCGGCTGGACGGCAAGATAGCCGCCGTCCCCCTGCACCGCGGCTCCCTGCTGCAGACGGACATGGTCGCCGAGCGGCCCGCGCTGCGGGCCGGGCAGATGGAGATCGCGATCATGATCGACGCGGAGACCGGCGTCGCCGGGAAGATCACCCCGGGGGCGAGGGTCAACATCTTCGCCACCTTCGCCCCGCGCAGGGACACCGACCCCGAGGTCTCGAAGATCATCGTCGCGGGCGCCCGGGTCATCGACGTCGGCCGGATCAAGGCCTTCGACACCGGCGGCGACAACCGCCGGGTCAGCAGCCAGGGAGTCCCCATCACCTTCGCCCTCGGCGCCGCCGACGCCCAGCGGGTCGCCTTCGCCGAGTCCTTCGCCCGGCACGTGCGCCTCGCGCTGGTCGCCCCGGGGGACGCGACCGCCCCCTCCGAACGGGACCGCACCTACACCCTCGCCGGTGACGGAGCCGCCTCGTGACCGGCGTCCGCATCCTGTCGGGCACCCCCGACCCCGACACCGCCCGCGCCCTGACCGGGGTCCTCCACCAGCTGCCGGGAGCCGAACCCGGGCCCGCGCTGCCGGACTCCACCACGCTGCTGGACGTCCTCGCCCGCGCCGCCGGGACCGGGGTCGACGAACTGCCCGAGGTCGTCGTCGTCCACGACCGCATCACCCCGGTGCCCGCGCTGGAGGTCATCCGCGAGATCGCGCTGCGCTTCCCCGCGGTCGGCGTCATCCTGCTCACCGCCGACCCGAGCCCGGCCGTCCTGTCCGGCGCCATGGACGCCGGCGCGCGCGGTGTCGCCGGGGTGCCCCTGTCGTACGACGAACTCGGCGCCCGCGTCGAGGCGGCGGCCGCCTGGGCGGCCGGCGTACGGCGCCACCTCAGCCCCCAGCAGCCCGCGCTGCCCGCCGTCCCCGGGGGCAGGCTGGTCGCCGTGGCCGGAGCCAAGGGCGGGGTCGGCACCACCGTCGTCGCCGTCCAGCTCGCCCTCGCCGCGCAGGCCGCCGGCAAGTCCACCGCCCTGGTCGACCTCGACCTCCAGGGCGGCGACATCGCCTCCTACCTCGACGTCCAGTTCCGCCGCTCCGTCGCCGACCTCGCGGACATCGCCGACGTGACCACCCGCGTACTGCAGGACGCCATGTACGTCCACGAGTCCGGGCCCGCGCTGCTGCTCGCCCCCGGCGAGGGCGAACGCGGTGAGGAGGTCACCGACCGTGCCGCCCGGCACGTGCTGCACGCCCTCCGGCAGCGCTACGAGGTCGTGGTCGTCGACTGCGGCACCCAGATGACCGGTGCCAACGCGGTCGCCGTCGAGACCGCGGACACCGCCCTGCTGGTGACCACCCCCGACGTGGTCGCCGTGCGCGCCGCCAAGCGCATGGTGCGCATGTGGGACCGGCTGCAGATCCGCAAGCCCCAGGACGTCGTCGCCACCGTCAACCGGTACACCCGGGGCAGCGAGATCCAGCCCTCGCTGATCGCCCGCATCACCGGCACCCGGATCGCCTCCGCCGTGGTCCCCGCCGCCTTCCGGGAACTGCAGGCGGTCGTGGACGCCGGACGGCTCCAGGACCTCGACAACCGCTCCACCGTCAAGCAGGGAGTGTGGACGCTCGCCGCGGAGATCGGCGTCTGCGGGCCCGGGCACGCGGTGCCGCCCCGCAGGAGCCGGCGCGGCCGCGGCGAACAGGGCCAGGTCACCCTGGAGACGCTGGGCATGACACCGCTGATCCTGCTGGTGCTCGTCCTGGTCTGGCAGGCGGTGCTGACCGGGTACACCTTCACCCTCGCCGGCCACGCCGCCGACCAGGCCGCCCGCGCGGCGGCGGTGGGGAAGGACGCGCAGGCGGCGGCGGCCGACGACCTGCCCGGCGCGTGGCAGATCGAGGACTTCGGCACCACGCACGCCGACGGCATGGTCGGGGTC
The DNA here is from genome assembly GCF_042733315.1 of Streptomyces sp. NPDC059718. NCBI lineage: Bacteria > Bacillati > Actinomycetota > Actinomycetes > Kitasatosporales > Streptomycetaceae > Streptomyces > Streptomyces sp. NPDC059718. Next base: position 29,279 of record NZ_JBHWGA010000037.1, on the reverse strand, counting down.
ACCGTGGGCCTGCGGGTCCCGGTCCTCTTCCCGGGCGCGATCGACTTCCCGCTGACGGTCCACGGCCACGCCTCGGCCGTCGACGAAGAGGCGGGCACGCCGTGACGGCCCGCACCCGCCGCCGGCGCGACCGGGGCAGCGCCTCCCTGGAGTTCCTGGGGATGCTGCCGATCCTGCTGCTGATCGCCCTCGCGGGTGTGCAGCTGGGCCTCGCCGCCTACACCGCGGCCCAGGCCGGCACGGCCGCCCGCGCCGCCGCGCGCATGGCCGCCCTGCACGACCCTCCCGTGAGCGGCCCCGTCGCCGGCACGGAGGCGGTGAGCTCCTGGCTGCAGGACGGTACGCAGGTCGGCACCACCGGCGACACGGGGGACTCCGTGCAGGCGACGGCGACCGTGGAGATCCCGTCGGTGCTCCCGGGCCTCAGCCCGGGCTCCGTCACCCGGACCGCCACGATGCCCAGGGAGGACGACGAAGGGGCCGACGAATGAGCCTGCGCGACCGCATCGCCGCGAACGAGGACACCGCCCCGCAGACGCAGGAGGGCCACCTCGTCGCCGTCTACCGGGCCAAGCTCCTCCAGGAGATCGACCTCGCCGAGATGTCGGCGCTCGCCGCCGCGGAGCGCCGGGTGCGCCTGGAACGCGTCCTCGGCCACATCATCAGCCGCGAGGGACCGGTGCTCTCCACCAAGGAGCGCACCGGCATCATCCGCCGGGTCGTGGACGAGGCCCTGGGCCTGGGCATCCTCGAACCGCTGCTGGAGGACGCCTCCATCACCGAGATCATGGTCAACGGCCCGGACCGCATCTACATCGAGCGGGCCGGCCGGGTGGAGCCCGTCGCCGCCCGGTTCAGCAGCCCCGAGCAACTCCTGCAGACCATCGAGCGGATCGTGTCGACCGTCAACCGCCGGGTGGACGAGTCGAATCCGATGGTGGACGCCCGCCTGCCCTCCGGCGAGCGCGTCAACGTCATCATCCCGCCGCTGTCGCTGACCGGCCCGGTCCTCACCATCCGCCGCTTCCCCCGCGCGTACGCCCTGCACGAGCTGATCGGCCTCGGCACCCTCGACGAGCACATGCTGATGCTGCTCTCCGCCCTCGTGCGGGCCAAGTTCAACATCATCGTCAGCGGCGGCACCGGCTCGGGCAAGACCACCCTGCTCAACTCGCTGTCGGGGCTCATCCCGGACGGGGAGCGCATCATCACCGTCGAGGACGCCGCCGAACTCCAGCTCCAGCAGGAGCACGTCGTACGCCTGGAGAGCCGGCCGCCCAACGTCGAGGGCCAGGGCCGGATCACCATCCGCGACCTCGTGCGGAACTCGCTGCGCATGCGCCCCGACCGGATCATCGTCGGTGAGGTCCGCGGCGGCGAGACCCTCGACATGCTGCAGGCCATGTCGACCGGCCACGACGGCTCGCTGGCCACGGTGCACGCCAACTCGGCCGAGGACGCGGTGCTCAGGCTGCAGACGCTGGCCTCGATGTCGGAGGTGAAGATCCCCTTCGAGGCGCTGCGCGACCAGATCAACAGCGCCGTCGATGTCATCGTCCAGCTGCGCCGGGACGTCGACGGCACCCGCCGGATCGCCGAGATCGCCGTGCTGTCCTCACGGGGACGCGACACCTTCCGGCTGACCACCGCGACCCGCTTCCGCGCCGAGCCGATGGGGCCCGACCGGATCGTGCGGGGCTGGTTCCACCATCAGCCGGTACCGCGTCAACTGGCCGAACGCTTCCACCTGGCGGGCGAGTCCGTGCCGGCGGCCTTCGGGGTCGGCGAGACCGAGCTGGAGCTGTCGAGCAGGGAGGCGAAGTGAACACGCCGACGATGGCCCTGGCCGTGCTCGGCGTGAGCGGCCTCGCGCTGGTGCTGGGCGTCTGGGGCCTGCACGCCTGGAGCGGCGGGCGCGCCGACCGCGCCGCGCTCGTGGACCGGCTGGCCGACGTCCCGGCTGCGGAACGGCGCGCCGTGCCCTTCGCCGGGCTGGACCTGCGGGTCCGGCGCACCGCCTGGGGCCGCCGGCTGGCCGCGCGGCTCGCCGCCACCGGCACCGACCTGACGCCCGGACAGTTCACCGCGGCCGCCCTCGCGGTCGTCGGCGGCGCCTGGCTGGTCGCCGACATCGTGCTGGCCCCCTTCTTCGGACCGATCGCCGCGTTCCTGGCGGCCTGGGCGGTCAGCTCCTTCCTCGGCTGGCGACGACGGGTGCGCACCGAGCGCTTCATCGCCCAGCTGCCCGAACTCGCCCGCGTCCTGGCCAACGCCACCCAGGCCGGGCTCGCCCTGCGCACCGCCGTCGGCATGGCGGCGGAGGAACTGGAGGCCCCGGCCGGTGAGGAACTGCGGAAGGTCGCCGACGCCATGACGCTCGGGCACTCCATCGAGGACGCCATGGCCGAACTGCAGGAGCGGCTGCCCAGTCGGGAACTGGTGGTGCTGGTCTCCACGCTCGTCCTGTCGGCCCGGGCCGGCGGCTCGGTGGTGGAGTCGCTGCGGAACCTGACGGTGACCCTGGAGGAGCGCAAGGAGACCCGGCGCGAGATCCGCACCCAGATGTCGCAGGTCACGGTCACCGCGTACGCCGTTCCCGTCATCGGCGTCGGCTCGCTGCTGCTGCTCGACCGGATCATGCCGGGCTCGCTGAGCGCGATGACCGGCTCCGGGGCCGGACGGATCGCCGTGCTCGTGGCGCTGGGCCTGTACGTCGTCGGCTTCGCGCTCATCCGCCGCATGTCGCGGATCGACGTGTGAGGGGGGCGGGGGAGCTGTGATCACCGTCGCGCTGGCCGCCGTCACCGCCCTGGGAGTGGTGGGCGTCTGCTACGGCATCGGCCTCTACCGTTCCGAGGTCAAGCTGCCCAGCGACCTCCAACTGGCCCTGGAGGTGGGGCAGACCCGCACCACCAAGGTCGGAAACGCCGTGGACCGCCTCGGGATGCGCTGGGCGCCCCTGGTGCTGCGCCTCATGGGCCCCGCCCGGGTCAACCGGATCCGCACCCGCATCGACCACGCGGGCCACCCCTACGGCCTCACCGTCGACCGCTACGCCGCCCGCCGCGCCGTCTACGGCGCCCTCGGCGGCCTCGCGGCCCTGGTGCTCCTCCGGGCGGGCCACTGGTTCGCCGCCCTCCTGATGGTCGCCTACGGCCTGGGCTGGACCGACCTCGGCATCCGGCTCGCCATCCGCAGACGCCGCGACGAGATCGAGCGCACCCTCCCTGACTTCCTCGACGTCCTCGCGGTGGTGGTGAGCGCCGGCCTCGGCTTCCGCCAGGCCCTCGAACGCGTCGCCTCCGTCTACAAGGGCCCCTGGAGCGACGAGATCCGGATCGCCCTGCGCCAGATGGACGTCGGCGTCAGCCGCCGTGACGCCTTCGACCAGCTGCGCAGGCGCAACGGCAGCGAGCAGGTCGGGCAGTTCGTCACGGCCCTGCAGCAGGGCGAGGAACTGGGCGCGCCCATCGCCCGCACGCTGCTCCAGATCGCCACGGACATGCGGCGCACCGAGGCCCAGAACGCCCGCCGCCGTGCGGCCCGCACCGTGCCGCGCGCGACGGGTGTGATCACCACGCTCCTCGTCCCCGCGACGATGATCCTGCTGATGACGGGCACGATCCTCGGGTCGCGCATCAACTTCGGTGACCTGCTGGGGTGATGGGGGTGACAGGGCTGTGAACGCATGTTCGGTTCGGGTGATGGGTAGTGACCGGAGCCGCCATATTGGGTGCGGAGCCCACGGTCGCGGTGTAGATTTGCAGCCGCAACCACATTTGCATCTGCAATCAGGCACGGATCGCGGCGGGTTGACCCGATGGGAGGCGGTGCGCCGTGGACCTCACCGGCACCGCAGCCGCCTGCGACGATAGCCAGACCCCGGCCGACGCAAGGGGCGCGGCCGGCGCACGTCACGTGACTACGGTTTGGGGCACGGAAGATGAGCAGGTGGGTTGTGAAACGACTGACCGCGCTGCGCACGCGCACGCGCGTCCGCGGCGACTCGGGGCAGACGTCGTTCGAGTACCTGGGCATCGCGGTGGTGATCGCGGTCATCATCGGTGTGCTGGCCGGGACGACGGACATCGGCACCGCAGTTCTGAACGGGATCCTCGACAAGATCCAGGACATCGTCGACGCCGGCTGAGCAGGCGTGGGCGCGGCGACGGCGGTCAGACCCTCGGCATCTACATCGTGGCCGTCGCGGCGCTGTTCTTCCTCGCCTTCGCCTACTTCGCCGTAGGGCAGGCGTCCTCCATCCGCAACACGGCACAAACGGCGGCCGATGCCTCGGCCCTAGCGGCGGCGCGGGAGGTTCGCGACAGCGTCCGGGAGCGGTTCCTCGAGGCCCTGGAGTCCGGTGACCTGGACCAACTCCGAGAACTGCTGGCCCTGAACGGGATGACCGTCGGCAACGCCTGTGGTGCGGCCATGGATTACGCGGGTCAGAACGATGCGGTCGTCGACGAATGTGACGTGGGCGGTCCGGGCGGCGCCTCGGTCGCACTCCACACCTCGGGCACCGTGGGCAAGTCCGTCGTGTCGGGTACTGAATCGATGCATGCGCGCGCGACAGCGACCGCCGTCGTCGAGAGCCGCTGTGGCGTCGACGACAGGGACGGCGACGAGATCACGTTCATCTGCGACGGTGACCGGCTGACCGTGGACCCGACGAGCGACGACTTCCAACTGAATCTGGCGGAGTTCTACTCCGTCCATCTCAGCGAGTGACGAACGGGGGACCGATGCGTATCCAGAAGCAGGGCCTGGCTGCAATCGTCGCCGTAGTTCTTGCCGCGGCCCTGGCAGGTTGCGGCGGTGGTGGTGACGAAGGCAAGGGTGGGGCCACTCCGTCCTCAAAGACGAGTGCGCCGAAAGGCTCGGCCAAGGCGAGCGCAACGCCGACCGACACGCCTGAACAGATCCTGGCCCAGATGAAGGGTGAGAAGGGCATCACGGTCACGGTCAACGAGGCCACCCGGGACTCGGGAGGCTTCGTGACGGTGAAGGGCACGATCACCAACAATGGGACGGATTCGTTCAACGCCTCGAATTGGATCGGCCAGGAGCTCGCGGTCGCCAAGTCCGGGGCGTCCGTGGCCGGTGCCGTGCTGGTCGACCCGGTCGGCAAGAAGCGCTACTACGTGCTCCGCGACACCGACGGCATCTGCCTCTGCACGACCAAGCTGATCGGCATCCGGCCCGAGGAGACGAGGCCGTTCTTCGCGCAGTTCCCGGCGCCGCCGGAAGGCACCACCGAGGTGGAGTTCCAGCTGCCGACGATGCCCCCGGCCAAGATCACGATCGCGGAGGGGTGAGCCGTGCCCCGTCCGCATCCCCGTCCCGGTGTCGCGGCCGTGCTCGGCCTCGCGCTCGTACTCACCCCGCTCACCGCCGCGAGCGCGCGGGCGGACGACGACCCGACGGCGCAGCCCACGCCGTCCGCGCCCACGAAGGTGGACGCGGCCGACCCGGACCTGCAACTGCCGGAGGGGGCGACGCTGGCCCCGCCCAAGGTGCTGGACATCGTCTCCGTGTCGGACGCGTCGTCCTCCGAGGACGCCTCGGCAGACGACGGCGAGGAGCGGCACGAGGAGTCGAACTCCTCGGTCACCTACGCCCTTCAGGCGGACGTCCTGTTCGGCAGGGACAGCGCCAAGCTGAACGCGACGGCCACCGCCCGGATCAAGGCCATCGCGTCCGACATCGATGCCAAGGACGTCACGCAGCCGATCCGCGTGTTCGGCTTCACGGACGACCTGGGCTCGTACGAGCACGGCAAGGTGCTGTCCAAGAAGCGGGCCGACGCGGTCTACAAGATCCTGGCGCAGGAGCTCGGTTCGCTCGGCAACTCGGTCCACTCGTTCCAGGTGCGCGGGTACAGCGAGGACTACCCCATCGCCGACAACTCCACCGAGACGGGCCGCAAGCAGAACCGCCGCGTGGAGATCACGTTCCGTCCGTCGTAGCGTCGCGGGCCGCCCGGTCAACCGAACGGCTCACCCACGGGGGCAAGGCGCGGCAACAGGGCCCATAAATTCCGGGCCAAAGGTCTGGTGCGTTCCGTGACGGAGCGTATGCGGTGCGGATGTGGCGTGGGTGGACGAGTCCGTGCATTCGCGGCCATTCGGTCTAATCGCCCGGCGATCGAGCCACTTCTTCGAGGGAACCTTCACATCTCCCTCATGACCTTGGACCTGGAGAGCGGTTCCGGCGCGGTACCTTGGAATCCCCCCCCCTCGGGCCGGTCCGCTCTCCCCCCCTGCGGACCGGCCCGTCTTCTTTTCCCCGCGCTCACCCCGTCAGGAAGGGCCGCACGCACGCCAGGAACAGGTCCGGCCGCTCGTTGTACGCCTCGTGCGCCGCGGGCAGGGTCGCGTACGTGGCGCCGGGCGGCAGCGAACGGCGGGCCCGGCGACCGTCGGTGAGCACGGGGAGCAGCGGATCGCGGCGGCCCCAGAGCAGCAGGACGGGCGGGACGATCCCCGGCAGGACGTCGGTCAGCCCGAATCCGGGCGCGGCGAGGGCGCGCCACAGGGCGCAGTGCACCGCGAGCCGGCCGGCGTCGGCACGGACGCCACGGGCGCGTTCGTACGTCGCGCGGGCGCTGCTCGTACGGAGCCGGCCCAGGTAGGCACGGGCCAGCGGGGCGATGAGGCGCCCGGCGCGGGACGGACGTCCCATCACGGCACGGCAGAACCAGCGGGTCACCGGGGTGAGCCGGGTGAAACCGGCCGGGTCGACCAGGACGAGCCCGGCCACCTGCGCCGGGCGGCGCTCGGCCAGCCGCACGGCGGCCCAGCCGCCCACGCTGTTGCCGACGACGTAGACGCGCGGCGCGCCGTCCCGAGCGATGGCGTCGAGGGCGCGCTCCGCCACGTCCGCGAGTCCATCGGGGGTGACGGAGTGCGGGACGGCGGCGGTGGAGCGGCCGTAGCCGGGCCAGTCGAGGGCGAAGACCTCGCGCTCCGCGGCGAGTCCGGCCGCGACGGCTCCGTAGTCCCGGCTGTCGCCTGGGTTGGCGTGCAGCAGCAGCACGGGCGTGCGCGGGGTGCCGGTGGCCGGGGTGCCGAGGCGGTGCAGGGCGACGTCGCCCAGCGGGGTGGCGAGCACGGTGTGGCCCATGGCGGGAGCGTAGTGCCGGCGAGGCACCGCCAACGCTCCCTCCCACGCCCCCGGTTGGGTGAGCTTCGGCACTCGCCCCGGCAGGAACCGTCCGGGCGCGCCGCGTGTCTCCGTACGACAACGGGGGCGGTCGCCCCCGGCGCGATGACGGGGGATGTCGATGGAAGCCGCGATACCGGTGCTCTTTGTCGCGATGGCCGCTCTGATCACGCTCGTACCGCTGGTGGTCGCGGTACGCGCGGGCCGTCGTGTGCTGTGGATACGGCGGGCCCTGCACGGCGGGCTCCGCGCCGAGGGGCGCTGTGTGCGGGTCTACACGACCGTGGGCTCGACGGGCGAGGGCCCGGCCCACTCGCGGCAGCACTTCGTCTTCGAGTTCCGGACCGCCGACGGGCGCGACGTGCGCTTCGAGGACCCGGGGGCGCCGGGCACGACGATCGAGGGCGACCACCTGACGGTCGCCTACGTCCCCGAGGCACCCGAGCGCGCGCTGGTCGTCCCGGCCGGCTACCGGGTGCCGTACGGGCAACTGGCGCTGACGCTGGTCTTCCTGGGGATCTTCCTGGCCGCGGGGATCCTGCTCCTCGTCATCGGTGCACAGTCCCCCGCCTTCCCCGGCTTCTCCGACTCCGCGGACTTCGGCGGCGGCGGGTTCTAGAAGGCCGCCAGGGCCGCCCGCAGCGGACGGGACGCGGAAGGGGTCACGCCTGCGCCTCCACCGTCCCCGCCTCCACCGTCACCGCCGCCCCCGGCACCAGGCCCCAGGCCGCCATCGCACCGGCCTCCGCCTCCAGCACGTGACGGGCCCGCAGCCGCGGGCGGCCCAGCCGGCCGGGCGGCATGGTGCGGACGGCGAGGACCCGCAGGCGGCGGTCGAGGTAGGCGACGTCGATGGCGAAGCGCATGCCCAGGGTGTGCACGCTCGCGGCGGGCGTGAGCAGCAGCGCCCCGGTGATCCCGGTTCGGCCCAGCAGCCCCCGGGTGCGGGCCCGGTGGGAGGCCGCGATCTCCAGCGGTATCCCCGTGCCGTCCGGCGTCCCCTCGCCGTCCGTGTCGCGGCCGCCGGTGAGGCGCAGCAGCCCGGTCCCGTCGCGCCGGCGGTCACCCATGCGGCTCACGTCCCTTCGCGTGTTGCGCCCGTGTACGGTCGGGCCCGATGCATGTCTATCCGATCGCCGCGGCCGTCGTGTGGGGAACCGTCGCGGGGCTCGCCCTGCCGCGTCCGGCGTACCGGCTGTCCGTCGCGCCCGAGCAGCCCTGGCGGACCCGGTGCCCGGCGGACGTGCCCTACCCGGCCGGCCGGCGCGGCTGGTGGGGGCCGGTGCGCAACGCCGGGAAGCCGGCCGCCGGATGGCGCTACGCCCTGGTGACCGCCGTGGTCTGCGCGGCCGTCGCGGCGGGCACCGGGCGGCGGCCCGAACTGACGGTGTGGCTGCTGCTCGTCCCGCTCGGAGTGCTGCTGGCCCGCGTCGACCTGACGGTGCTGCGGCTCCCGGACGTGCTGACGCTGCCCGCCGCCCCGGGGACGGCGGCTCTGCTGGGGGCGGCCGCGCTGCTCCCGGGCCATGAGGGATCGTGGCCCCGGGCGCTGCTGGGGGCGGCCGTGCTGGGGCTGTTCTACCTCGTGCTGCACCTGGTCAATCCGGACGGCATGGGCTTCGGCGACGTCAAACTCGCCCCCACCGCGGGCATGGTCCTCGGCTGGTACGGGTGGGGGGCGCTCGCCGCCGGCACCTTCGCGGCCTTCACGCTGGGCGCGGTCACCGGCCTCGTGCTGCTGGGGGCCCGCCGCGCCGAGCGCCGTACGCCGCTGCCCTTCGGGCCGTTCATCCTGGCCGGCGCCCTGGCCGGACCGCTGCTGCCGTCCTGACCAGGGCGCCCGCCGACGTCACGCGTCGCTGCTGCGGGACCAGAGGTTGACGCCCGACTCGAGGGCGAACGCGTCGATCTCGGCGAGATCCTCGGCCGCCAGCGGGGCGGCGCCCACCGCCGCGACGTTGGCCTCCAGCTGGGCGACGCTCGACGCCCCGATGAGCGCCGAGGTGATCCGCTTGTCGCGCAGCACCCAGCTCAGCGCGAGCTGCGCCAGGGACTGACCGCGCCGGGCGGCGATGCCGTTGAGGCCGCGCAGCCTCCGCACGACCTCGTCGGTGATCAGCGTGGGGTCGAGGGACTTGCCCTGGGCGGCCCGGGAACCCTCGGGGATGCCGTTCAGGTACTTGTCCGTCAGCAGGCCCTGGGCCAGGGGGACGAAGGGGATGCAGCCCATGCCCTCCTCGTCCAGGACGTCCAGGAGACCGTCGTCCTCGACCCAGCGGTTGATCATGGAGTACGAGGGCTGGTGGATCAGCGCCGGGACGCCCATCTGGCGCAGCAGCGCGGCGGCCTCGCGGGTGCGCTGCGCGCTGTAGGAGGAGATGCCGACGTAGAGCGCCTTGCCCTGCTGGACGGCGGACGCGAGGGCGCCCATCGTCTCCTCCAGCGGCGTGTCGGGGTCGAAGCGGTGCGAGTAGAAGATGTCGACGTAGTCCAGGCCCATCCGCTCCAGGGACTGGTCCAGCGAGGAGAGCAGGTACTTCCGGCTGCCCCACTCGCCGTACGGGCCGGGCCACATGTCGTACCCCGCCTTGGTCGAGATGACCAGTTCGTCGCGGTAGGGCCGGAAGTCCTGGGCGAGGAGGGTCCCGAAGTTGCTCTCGGCGGAGCCGTAGGGCGGGCCGTAGTTGTTGGCCAGGTCGAAGTGCGTGACGCCGAGGTCGAAGGCGCGGCGCAGGATGGCGCGCTGCGAGTCGAGCGTGCGGTCGTCGCCGAAGTTGTGCCAGAGCCCGAGGGAGATCTCGGGGAGCTTGAGACCGCTGCGGCCGGTACGGCGGTACGCCATCGCGTCGTAGCGCTCGTCGGCGGCGCGGTAGAGAGAACGAATATCCACAGAAGCGGTCCTATCACGACGGCGGTCCACAGCCCCGCACCCGGTTCGGCGGCCCGAGGGGAGGCGCAGTAGGGTGGCGAAGGGGTGACGACCGCAGGAGGGGCCCGCCAATGAATCTGCGCGACCTGGTACGTCTCAGGTTGACCGACCTGTACGCCCACCGTGTGGAGCGCCGGCTCGACCTGTCGCAGGGCCCCAAGCACATCGGCGTCATCCTCGACGGCAACCGCCGCTGGGCCAAGGCCGCCGCGCGGACGACCGAGCAGGGCCACCGGGCCGGCGCGGACAAGATCACCGAGGTCCTCGGCTGGTCCGAGGAGACCGGCGTCGAGGTCGTCACGCTCTGGCTGCTCTCCACGGACAACCTGGATCGCCCGGCGGAGGAACTCGTCCCGCTGCTCGGCATCATCGAGGACGCGGTCCGCGGGCTCGCCGCGACCGGCCGCTGGCGCGTCCACCACGTCGGCGCGAAGGACCTGCTGCCCGCCCGCACCCAGTCCGTCCTCAAGGAGGCCGAGCAGGCCACGGAGGGCGTCGAGGGCATACTCGTCAACGTCGCCGTGGGCTACGGCGGCCGCCAGGAGATCGCCGACGCGGTCCGCTCCCTCCTCCACGAGCACGCCGGCCGCGGCACCTCCATCGAGGACCTCGCGGAGATCCTCGACATCGACCACATCGCGGAGCACCTCTACACCCGCGGCCAGCCCGACCCCGACCTCGTCATCCGCACCTCCGGCGAGCAGCGCCTGTCGGGCTTCATGCTCTGGCAGAGCGCGCATTCGGAGTACTACTTCTGCGAGGTGTTCTGGCCGGCGTTCCGCAGGGTGGACTTCCTGCGGGCGTTGCGTGATTACGCGGCGCGGCACCGGCGCTACGGAACCTGAGGGCGGACCCCGGCTCCCGGGGTCACCCGAACGGCCCTGCCGGGGAGAGATGCGCCACACCGGGGTTGCGGCGAACGGCCGAAGGGGCGGTGGCCGGATTACGTCCCGGCGACGGGGGCGCGAACATCGGGCGGCGGGGCGCCAAGGGTAGGGCCCGGGCCAACACCTGTCATATGCAGTCGCATAGGCCTCCACTTTCGAGGGAATAGACCCGTCAGACCGACATCCGGCCCATGGATGTCGGACAGAAGCGGACGGCACCTGGCCCGTCCGCCCGGGAGGCCCCTTGCTCACGGATGTGCCGTTGTCAACCCTTGACTCGGACGGCATTGACCGCGTCGACTCGAAGGGCCGCGGTCCGGCCCTCCTGGTCGGTCCCGGCCCTGTCCCGCGCGACGCCGTCGCACCCCGACCTCTTCCGAGGGGGTTCGTCCACACGTGGTGACCAGCAAGAATCGCCGTGAGCACGACCGGCGCACTTACGTACTCGACACCAGCGTGCTGCTTGCCGACCCGCATGCCCTCCTCCGCTTCGACGAGCACGAGGTGGTCCTGCCGGTCGTGGTGGTGACCGAGTTGGAAGCCAAGCGCCACCACCCCGAGCTCGGCTACTTCGCCCGCCAGGCGTTGCGGCTGCTCGACGAGTACCGGATCCGGTACGGGCGGCTGGACGCACCCATCCCCATCGGCGAGCTGGGCGGCACCCTGCGCGTCGAGCTGAACCACTCGGACCCGGGCGTGCTGCCCGCGGGGTTCCGCCTGGGCGACAACGACTCGCGGATCCTCGCGGTGGCCCGGAACCTCCAGGCCGAGGGGTACGACGTCACCGTCGTCTCCAAGGACCTGCCGCTGCGCGTCAAGGCCTCCTCCGTCGGCCTGCTGGCCGAGGAGTACCGGGCCGAGCTGGCGATCACCTCCGGGTGGACGGGGATGCACGAGCTGCAGGTCTCGGCCCAGGAGGTGGACGACCTCTTCCAGGAGGAGACGGTCGACGTGCCCGACGCGGCCGGGCTTCCGGTGCACACCGGTCTGGTGCTGCAGTCGGACCGCGGCAAGGCGCTCGGCAGGGTCACGGCCGACGGCCGGGTCCGGCTGGTGCGCGGCGACCGGGAGGCCTTCGGCATCCACGGCCGCAGCGCCGAGCAGCGGATCGCGCTGGACCTGCTGCTCGACCCGGACGTCGGCATCGTGTCGATGGGCGGCCGGGCCGGCACCGGCAAGTCGGCGCTGGCGCTGTGCGCGGGGCTGGAGGCGGTGCTGGAGCGTCAGCAGCACCAGAAGGTCATGGTCTTCCGGCCGCTGTACGCCGTGGGCGGTCAGGAGCTCGGCTACCTGCCGGGCTCCGAGGCGGAGAAGATGAGCCCGTGGGCCCAGGCGGTCTTCGACACCCTGGGCGCGGTGACGTCGAAGGAGGTCATCGAGGAGGTCGTGGCGCGCGGCATGCTGGAGGTCCTGCCCCTTACGCACATCCGGGGCCGCTCCCTGCACGACGCCTTCGTGATCGTCGACGAGGCGCAGTCCCTGGAGCGCAACGTCCTGCTGACCGTGTTGTCCCGTATCGGGCAAAATTCCCGGGTTGTCCTGACTCATGACGTCGCCCAGCGCGACAACCTGAGGGTGGGTCGGTACGACGGAGTGGTCGCCGTCGTCGAGAAGCTCAAGGGCCACCCGCTGTTCGCGCACATCACCCTGACCCGCTCCGAGCGCTCGCCGATCGCCGCGCTCGTGACGGAGATGCTGGAGGACGGGCGGGCGTAACAGGCGAGTTGACGGTCCGCTAGGCTGCTGCGCCGCGAGGGCGCAGCAGCCTAGCGCTGTGTGCGGAGGCTACGGATGCGTAACGGAAATTTCCGTGGCCCACGTGGCGTGTGAGCTTTGACACGCAACGGGGAATTGCGTGGACGCGTCCGCCTACGGCAGGCTGTCGGTTCTGTCAGGCCCCCGCCCTCGGCACACCCGTACCCGCAAACGTACGGAACCTCAGAACTGAACAGCGTTCGCCGTGGGCCGCCCGAACTGAATCAGCGCACTCCCGCCCCGTCGGGGGAGCCGCACCGGGCCAGTGCTTCTGTGACCGGTGCAGCAGGAAGCCAGTGCGGAGGGGCACGATCGCGTCCGCGAGGTCACCAAGCGGGCGACGCTGGAAGGAAACCGTGTGAGCCGGATCTCGGTCCGGGGATTCGCGGTGGCTTCGGCCACTGCGGTCACCACTGTGGGCGCCGTCGTCGGTGTCGCCTCCGGCAGCGAGGGTGTCGTACAGCCCGTCGCCGCCGCCGATGCGACCACCGTCCTCGCGGACATACCCGCTGGGCAGCAGGTTCAGCAGGCTTCCCTCACGCAGCAGGTGCAGGCGCAGTCCGACGCCGCCGACGCCGGTGCGAAGAAGGCCGCCGAGGAGGCAGCGCGCAAGCAGGCCGCCAAGGACGCCTCCGCCCGCAAGAAGGCGGAGGAGAAGGCCGAGGCCGACCGCAAGGCCAAGGAGGCCTCCCGCGCCGCGGAGCGCGCCGCGCTGGTCGTGAAGGCCTCGTACACGGTCGCCGAAGTCCAGGCCATGGCCCAAGGGCTCATCGGTGACACCGCGCAGTACCAGTGCTTCTCCAACATCGTCACCCGTGAGAGCGGCTGGAACTACACCGCGACGAACGCCTCTTCCGGCGCCTACGGCCTCGTCCAGGCCCTGCCCGGCTCCAAGATGGCCTCCGCGGGCGCCGACTGGCGCACCAACCCCGGTACCCAGCTCAAGTGGGGCCTCAACTACATGAACAGCCGGTACGGCAGCCCCTGCGGTGCCTGGTCGTTCTGGCAGGCCAACCACTGGTACTAGGCCGTACATCCACAAATCGCCGACGAGCCCCCGACCCCTTGAGGGATCGGGGGCTCGTTGCGCGTTACGGTGGTGCGGACGGACAGACCGGGGGGCGGGGGACAGGGGAAGCGATGTCGGAGAAGCGCCAATGGGGCTCCGGGCTGGCGGCGGAGCTCGCCAAGCTCGCCGGGAGGCTGGAGGAACAGCGCCGGGCCGCGGCCGAGGGCGCCCGCGAGGAGTCCCGCCGTCAGGAGGAGCAGACCGCGCGCCGGTACCCGCCGCGCGCCTCCGGCCCCGGCGACCCGGTCGCCCGGGTGCCGTGGAGCATGCGGGTCGCGGCCGAACTCGGCTGGCGGCTGCTGGTGCTGGCCGGCACCGTCTGGGTGCTGATGCGGGTGATCGGCACCATACAGCTGGTCGTCCTCTCCTTCGTCGCCGCGCTGCTGATCACCGCGCTGCTGCAGCCCTTCGTGGGCCGGCTGAAGCGGTTGGGGGTGCCGCGCGGGTTCGCCACGGCCATCGTCTTCATCGGCGGCTTCGTGATGATGGGCCTGGTCGGCTGGTTCGTGGTCTGGCAGGTCATGGAGAACATCGACAACCTCTCCAACAGCCTCCAGGACGGCATCACCGAACTGAAGCGCTGGCTGCTCAACAGCCCGTTCCACGTGACCGAGGACCAGATCAACCAGATCGCCAAGAACCTCCAGGAGGCGATCGGCACCAACTCCAAGGCGCTGACCGACGCCGGGCTGCAGGGCGTCACCGTCGTCGTGGAGATGCTCACCGGCATCCTCCTGGCGATGTTCAGCACGCTCTTCCTGCTCTACGACGGCCGGAACATCTGGAACTGGTTCCTCAAGCTCTTCCCCGTGGACGCCCGCGACGGGCTCGGCGGCGCGGGGCCGCGCGCCTGGCGCACGCTCACCCTCTACGTGCGCGGCACGGTGATAGTGGCCCTGATCGACGCCATCTTCATCGGCATCGGCATCGGCATTCTCGGGGTGCCGATGGCGGTGCCGCTGGCCGTCATCATCTTCCTCGCCGCGTTCGTCCCACTGGTCGGCGCGGTCGCCTCGGGCGTCATCGCGATGGTGGTGGCGCTGGTGACGGAAGGTCCGTTCACGGCGCTGATGGTGCTGGTGGTGGTCCTGCTGGTGCAGCAGATCGAGGGCCACATCCTGCAGCCGTTCATCCTGGGCCGGGCGGTGCGGGTGCATCCGCTCGGCGTGATCCTGTCGGTGGCGGCCGGTTCGCTCATCGCGGGCATCGGCGGGGCGGTCGTGGCCGTACCGCTGGTGGCGGTGACCAACACCGTGGTCGGCTACCTGCGGGCCCACTCCCGGGAGGCGGCGATGGCCGACGAGCCCGCACCGCACGGCGCGACGGCCGCAGAGGTGGCGCCGGTCGGCGCGCGGGGACTCCCCGACGCCACGCCGGGGGAGACCGTCTGACGGTGTGACCACCCGGTGCCGCGGCCGCCCCTCGGGACGGCCGAAGGGCCCGGCCCCCCGAAGGGTGGCCGGGCCCGCAGGAACACGCGTCACGCGCCGGCGAGGACCGCCTCGGCGTCCAGCGTCGCCGCGACCGCCTGCACGACGGCGGCGATCTTGAAGGCCTCCTGGACCGTCTCGCGCTCGACGCCCGCCTTGCGCAGCACCTGCTCGTGCGAGTCGAGGCACATCCCGCAGCCGTTGATCGCCGAGACCGCCAGCGACCAGAGCTCGAAGTCGGTCTTGTCGACGCCCGGGTTGCCGATGACGTTCATCCGCAGACCGGCCCGCAGGTTGCCGTACTCCGGGTCCGACAGCAGGTGCCGGGTCCGGTAGTAGACGTTGTTCATCGCCATGATGGCGGCGGCGGCCTTGGCGGCCTGGTACGCCTCCGGCGAGAGGTTCTCGCGGGCCTCGGGCTCCAGCGCGCGCAGCACGACGGCCGAGCGCGAGGCGATGGCGGTGGCCAGCACCGTGCCCCACAGCTGCTGCTGGGGGAGCTCGGAGTTGCCGATCACGGAGCCCAGGTTGAGCTTGAGGTCCTTGGCGTAGTCCGGCAGCGCGGACTTCAGCTCATCGAGCGCCACGGTCACTCACCGGCCAGCAGCTTGACGACGTCGAGGGTCTCGTCGCCCTTCTTCCAGTTGCAGGGGCACAGCTCGTCCGTCTGCAGCGCGTCGAGGACCCGCAGGACCTCCTTGGGGTTACGGCCCACGGAACCGGCGGTCACCATGACGAACTGGATCTCGTTGTTCGGGTCGACGATGAAGGTGGCGCGCTGGGCGACGCCGTCCTCGCCGAGGATGCCGAGGTCGGTGCACAGCTCGCGCTTGATGTCCGACAGCATCGGGAAGGGCAGGTCGCGCAGGTCATCGTGGTCCTTGCGCCAGGCGTGGTGCACGAACTCGGAGTCGACGGAGAAGCCGAGGATCTGCGCGTCACGGTCGGCGAACTCGTCGTTCAGCTTGCCGAACGCCGCGATCTCCGTCGGGCAGACGAAGGTGAAGTCCTTCGGCCACGCGAAGTAGACCTTCCACTTGCCCTCGTACGACTTGTGGTCGATCTGGGCGAAGGCCTTCTCGGGGTCGAGGTCCACACAGGCGGTCAGTTCGAACAGGGGGAACTTGTCACCGACGGTGAGCACACGTACTCCTAGGGAGGGTCGGGACCCGGGCGCGGGGTGGCCGCACGGTCCCTCGATGGGTCCCGCTCACCCTGTCATGAGCCCATTGATCAGTGAAATCGCCCCGGCGGGTCGCATTGATCGGAACCCCTTATCGACGAGTGAGGCTCTGACGAGCCGCTGCGCAGAGTGACCGGCGCCACAGGGGGCGGGCAGCCGTCCGGGCCCGGCGGTCATTGATCGCGTACGCAACTAGACTGGAGGTCGTTGATCGGAGGCGGTTATCAGTAGTCAGCGCGGCAGCCAGCGCCAGCCGAGCCTGTCCCAGTTGCGGGCCTTCGCGGCCGTCGCCGAGCACCTGCACTTCAGGGACGCGGCCGCGGCGATCGGCACGAGCCAGCCGGCGCTGTCCGGGGCGGTCGCCGCGCTGGAGGAGGCGCTCGGGGTGGTGCTCGTGGAGCGCACGACCCGCAAGGTGCTGCTGACCTCGGCGGGGGAGCGCGTCGCGGTCCGGGCCCGGGCGGTGCTGGGAGCGGTCGGCGACCTGCTCGACGAGGCGGAGGCGGCGCGCGCGCCCTTCACGGGGGTGCTGCGGCTCGGGGTGATCCCGACGGTGGCGCCCTATCTGCTGCCGACCGTGCTGCGGCTGGCGCATGACACGTACCCGGAGCTCGACCTGCAGGTGCACGAGGAGCAGACGTCCTCGCTGCTGGAGGGTCTCACGGCGGGCCGGCTGGACCTGCTGCTGCTCGCCGTACCGCTCGGTGTCCCCGCCGTCGCCGAACTGCCGCTCTTCGACGAGGACTTCGTCCTGGTCACCCCGCGCGACCACTGGCTGGCCGGACGGATGGACATCCCCCGCACGGCCCTGCGGCAGCTGGACCTGCTGCTGCTGGAGGAGGGGCACTGCCTGCGCGACCAGGCGCTGGACGTCTGCCGGGAGGCGGGCCGCACCGAGGGGGCGACCGCCACCACGACCGCGGCGGGGCTGTCCACGCTGGTGCAGCTGGTGGCCGGCGGGCTCGGGGTGACCCTGCTGCCGAGGACGGCGGTCCCGGTGGAGACCGGACGCAGCGCGGAGCTGGCCACGGGGTACTTCGCCGACCCGGCGCCGTCACGGCGCATCGCGCTGGCGATGCGCGCGGGCACCGCGCGCGCGGAGGAGTTCGAGGCCTTCGCCTCCGCGCTGCGCGGTGCCCTGGCGCCGCTGCCGGTACGGTTCGCCCGCTGACGGCCGCGGGCCGCCGGCGTCACTCCGTCCGCAGACCGTCCGGACGCATCATCCGCCACAACGGCGGCAGGCTCAGCGCCGTGACCAGGATGACCACTCCCGCACCGGCGCCGGTCATGGCGCCCACGCTCGCCCAGTCGACGTGGGGACTCAGGCCCACCATCTTCCGCAGGGCCGCGGCGAGTCCCGCACCACCGACGACGGCGAGGGCCAGCCCCAGGGCGACCGGCAGCGCGGTCTGCCAGAGCACCGACAGACCGAGCACGGACCGCCGGGTGCCGAAGGCGACCAGGACGGCCAGCAGCTTCCTGCGCTCGCGCAGTTGCTCCAGCATGGAGACCAGCAGGCTCGCGCCGATCAGGGCAAGGGTGGCCGTGGCGCCGATGAACAGCCCGCGCCGGATGGTCGCGAACTTGCGTTCCTCCCGGGTCGTCTGCAACTCGTAGACGGAGAGCCCGGGATCGATGCGCGCGGCGGTGTTGCGGGCGTGCTCGACGGCGTCCGGCGAGCCCGGGTCGGTCCTCAGCATGAGCCGGACGACGGGCGTGCGCAGGGCCGCCACGTCCAGGGCGCCGGGGGTGGCCAGCACGCCCCACTCCTGGTTCCCGTCCGGCGCCACACGGGACTTCGCCGGGCGGGCGTCGGCGGGGATCCGCCACGGCTGCGGCGTGCCGGTGTACTTGTCCGTGACCGGCGTGTTCAGATCGAGCGTGCTGCCGGGCCTGGCGAAGCTCATGTCGCCGTAGCCACCGGGATCGGACACCAGGAACACGTTGCCGTCGGCGCAGCCGGCCCCGACCTCGGCGAGCTCGCGCAGCGTCGCGCAGTCGCCGACGACCAGGGTCGCGTACCGGATGTCGTCGGACTTCAGCGTCGAGGCGTTCCCCTGGACGGCGTCGCCCTGGACGACGCCGAGCACCGCGCGGATGCCCGGGGTGTCGGCGAAGGCCTTCTCCACGCGCTGTGCCTCCGTCCCGCTGCCGACGGTCTGCGCGATGCTGAGCTGGGCGCGCTCCGGGTCCTCGCCGGTCTCCTTGACGAAGTCGCTCTGCACCCCGGTGAAGAGCGACTGGAGGGCGATCGCCCCCGCCACGGCGACGGTGACGCCGCTGACCATGCGGGCGGCGGCGCTGCTGTCGAGCTGGATGCGGCGCGTGGCCAGCTGCCAGGGCAGCGACCCGCCGCGGAAGCGGCCGACGACCGACTCGACCAGCCAGGGCAGCACGGCGGTGAGACCGACCAGCAGCAGGACGGTGCCGGCCGTCACCTGGTAGGGGTTGATCTCGCTGTCCTGGGAGATGCTCCCGAACAGCGGGGCCAGCAGTGCGAGGCCGGCCAGCGGGATCAGCAGCCGCCACCACAGCCGGCGCTTGTGCGGGGTGGCGTTGCGCACCACTCCGAGCGGCTCGATGGCGATGCCGCGCATCGCCAGCAGGGTGACCGCGACCGCCGCCCCCGGAACCGCCACCGCCACCAGCGCGGCCAGCCCGGGACCGGGCGTGATGTCGGACGGAAAGAGGCTGATGTCGTACAGCGTCACATCGGGCGAGAACTGCCGGGCCCACAGGAAGATCCCGGTGCCCACGACGAGTCCGAGCAGGGAGCCGAACAGCGCCTCGCCGGCCGCGATCCGCCGGGTCGTCCTGCTGTCCGCGCCGACCAGCCGCAGTGCGGCCAGCCGCCGGTCCCGGCGCTCGCCGCCGAAGCGGACGGCGGTGCCGATGAAGACGGCCACCGGCATCAGCAGGACGACGACGATGATGACGACCAGCAGGCTCAGCACCCCGCCCAGCGGCTCGGGCTTCGCCTCGCCGCGCCCGAAGTGCGTGATGCGGGTGGCGTTCCCGGTGGACCCGTCCTGGCTCCGCGCGACGAGCTTGTCGCTGCCCGCGTAGTACGTCAGCTCGGCGGGTCCGAGCAGGCCCTGGTCGCCGATGACGCCGGAGACGCGGTAGTCCAGCCGTTCCCGCAGCAGCTTGCTGCCGGGCTGGTCGAGCAGCTTCTTCAGCGCGGGGGAGACCACCATGTCGCCGGGCGCGGGCATGGCGTCGACGCCCGGCGGCAGCACCGGCCGGTCGCCGTCGGCCTTGAGCAGCAGACCCCGGATGGCGTCGTCGTGGAAGCTGGTGTCGGCCGACTCGTACAGCACCGTGGCGGCGGTCCGCGGGGGCGGGTCCTTGAACCAGGAGTAGTCGCGGTCGTAGCCGCGGTCGTTGCGGGCGCTCAGCATGGCGGGCACCGCGGCCGCCACCAGCAGCAGCGCCACACCGAGGCCGACGCCGACCGCGGTGAGCAGGGTGCGGGTCCAGCCCTCGCGGCCGCCGGTCGCCGCGAAGCGGACGCCCAGGCCCAGGTCGCGGACCCAGGTGGCGAGGGCGCCGCCGTTCGGGGGCGGGTGGGCGGTGCTCATGCCACCCTCTCCATGTCGCGCGACTTGCCGTCACGGACGACGACCTCGCGGTCGGAGTAGGCGGCCACCCGCGCCTCGTGCGTGACGAGGACGACGGCGGCGTCGGTGTCACGGGCGGCGTCGGTCAGCATGCGCATCACCCGCTCGCCGTTGAGGGAGTCCAGGGCGCCGGTCGGCTCGTCGGCGAAGACCACCCGCGGGCCGGTGACCAGAGCCCGCGCCACGGCGACCCGCTGGCCCTGGCCGCCGGAGATCTCGCCGGGGCGCTTGCCCGCCAGGTCGTCGACCTCCAGCCGGGCCAGCCACTCCTTGGCGCGCGCCTCGGCCTCCTTGCGCCGGGTGCCGTTCAGCCGCAGCGGCAGGGCCACGTTCTCCACGCAGGTCAGCTCCGGGACGAGCTGGCCGAACTGGAAGACGAAGCCGAACTCGCCGCGGCGCAGCGCGCTGCGCTCGGCGTCGCTCATGGCGGTCAGGTCCCGTCCCCGGTACAGCACGCTGCCCGAGTCCGGCCGGACGATGCCGGCCAGGCAGTGCAGCAGCGTCGACTTGCCGGAGCCGGACGGCCCCATGACGGCGACGACCTCCCCGGCGCGTATCGCGAACTCCGCGCCGTCCAGGGCCGGGGTCGGGCCGTACGCCTTGTGCAGGTCGACGGCCTCCATCAGGTTCTCCGTGGTGCTCACTCGGCTACCTCCGCCGCGAGTAGGTCGAGGCGGGCGGCGGTGAGCTCCAGCCACCGCAGGTCCGCCTCCAGGTGGAACAGGGCGTGGTCGCAGATGAGCTGGTCCGCGAAGTCGCCGTGCCGCTTGCGTCCGGTCAGTTCCCGCATCAGCCGCAGATGCTCGGACCTCTGGGTGTCGAGGAGGTCGGCGGCGCTGCGCCCGGTGAGCAGCGCGAGGACGACCTTGGTGTAGAGGGTGTTCTGCAGGTAGGGCTCGGGCTTCTCCGGCTGCCCGAGCCACTTCTCGACGTCGGTGATCCCGGCCTCGGTGATCGCGTACCGCTTGCGTTCCGGGCCGCCGCCGGGCTCGATGCCGTCGACCTCGACCAGCCCGTTCTTCAGCAGCCGCGCCATCGTCGAGTAGACCTGGCCGTAGTGCAGCGGGCGGTCGTGGCCGAACTTGTTGTCGAATGCCCGCTTCAGGTCGTATCCGTGGCGCGGGCCGGACTCCAGGAGTCCGAGCAGGGTGTGGCCGATGCTCATGACCGAGGACTCTACACGACGCGTATACCTACGGTGTATAGACCTCATGCATAGTGGCGAGCCGGTGACCTAACCCTTCCTGAACAGGCCCTTTCCCGGTTCGTACCCGAGATGGGCCTGATAGGCGGTGGGCTCGCAGCGCGGGCCGTTCGGCTGCCACTTCTTGAGCGTGACGTCGATGCGCTCGTCCACCGCGGGCTTGGTCGCGGTCCCCGGGGCATTCTGCGGGGTGCCGGTGAAGCGCACCGCGACCCGCTTCGGCCCGGTCGCTTCGGGCAGGTCCAGGGCGAGCAGCATCTCCTGTCCGTCGCCCGTTCCGCTCCGCGAGCACACCGCGCCGGCGCACAGCCGGTAGGTCGTGCCGGGCTCCGTGTCGAACACGAGCCGCACCCCCGACTCCGCCCCGATGTCGGTGCAGTCGGGGCCGTCCGCCCCCAGGACCCCGCAGCCCACCGCCGTCACCAGGGGTATGACGGCCCCCGCCCTCGCCCACCGTCTCGTCCTCATGCCGATGGGATGCGCGCGGGGCCCGCCCGGTTCCGTTCCGGCCGGACGCGATGCAGCCCCGGGGCACGGACGGACATCACGTGCACCGGGGCTGCGGCCGTGGGGAGGTCCGGCTCACAGGCCGTTGACGTTGGCGGCGATGCGGTCGCCGACCTCCTTGTCGATGTTGCGCCAGTACTCGACCGCGCGGGCCAGGACGGGGGCGCTGACCCCGTTCTTCAGGTGGCCCGACACGTTGGAGACCAGCCGGTCGCGGGCGGCGTCGTCCAGGACCTGGCGGATCATCGTCCCGGGCTGGCCGAAGTCGTCGTCCTCGCGGTGCAGCTTGTACGGCTCGTGCACCATGTTGCCCGCCACCTCCCAGCCGGCCGGGTCGCCGAAGCGCCGGATGTCGGCCTCGGGCCCGCCGAAGGAGTTCGGCGCGTACGGCGCGGCGGTGCGCGACGGCTCGTAGCGCATCGGCCCGTCCTTGGCGTACGAGCGCACCTCGGTGTGGGCCCGGTTCGGCGGCAGCTGCGCGTAGTTGGGGCCGATCCGGTAGCGGTGGGTGTCGGCGTACGAGAAGAGCCGGCCGAGGAGCATCTTGTCCGGCGAGGGGCCGATGCCGGGCACCATGTTGCTGGGCTCGAAGGCGGCCTGCTCGATGTGGATGAAGTAGTCCTCGGGGTTCTTGTTCAGGGTCATCCGGCCGACCTCGACCAGCGGGTAGTCGCCGTGCGGCCACACCTTGGTGAGGTCGAAGGGGTTGAACCGGTAGTCCGCCGCGTCGTCGAACGGCATGATCTGCATGTACAGCGTCCACGAGGGATGCTCGCCGCGTTCGATGGCCTGGTACAGGTCACGGCGGTGCAGATCGCCGTCGGCGCCCGCGTAGTGGTCGGCCTCCTCCTGGGTGAGGAAGTCGATCCCCTGGTCGGTCTTGAAGTGGTACTTGACCCAGAACCGCTCGCCGCCGCCGTTGACCCACATGTAGGTGTGGGAGCTGTAGCCGTTCATGTGGCGGTACGACTTGGGCACGCCGCGGTCGCCCATCAGCCAGGTGACCATGTGCGCCGACTCCGGGGACAGCGTCCAGAAGTCCCACTGCATGTTGTTGTCGCGCAGTGAGCTGTCGCGGCGGCGCTTCTGGCTGCGGATGAAGTCCTGGAACTTCATCGGGTCGCGCACGAAGAAGACCGGCGTGTTGTTGCCGACCATGTCGTAGTTGCCGTACTCGGTGTAGAACTTCAGGGCGAAACCGCGTGGGTCGCGCCAGGTGTCGGGGCTGCCCAGCTCGCCGGCGACCGTCGAGAAGCGGGCCAGCATCTCCGTGCGGCGTCCCGGCTGGAAGAGGTCGGCCTTGGTGAACTGGCTGACGTCGTTCGTCACCTCGAAGACGCCGTACGCGCCCGAGCCCTTGGCGTGCACCACACGCTCCGGTACCCGTTCGCGGTTGAACTGCGCCATCTTCTCGATCAGGTAGTGGTCCTGGAGGAGGATGGGGCCGTCCGAGCCCACCGTGAGCGAGTGCGCGTCGCTCTCCACCGGGATCCCGGCGTTGTTGGTGGTGTAGGGGGTGCTCATGTGAGTGTGTCCTCCCGTCGATCTTCGGAAGAGTCCGTCGGGGGCTCCTGGTCGCTAACGACCACACAAACACTGAATCACCGGCTCGGCACGCCGGGCAATGACTTCACGTCATGGATCTGGACAATGTCCAAAAATAAAACGTGTACCGATACGGAGTGTCTACCGGTCGGCACCGCCCGGAATGCCCATTTCGAACCAGACCACCTTCCCGGCGCTCAGCCGGGTCGCTCCCCAGCGCTGCGCCATCCGGTTGACGAGGTACAGCCCGCGCCCGCCCTCGTCCTGCGGCTGCGCGTGGCGCATCCGCGGCAGCGTCGGGGCGTCGTCGCCCACCTCGCAGCGCAGCACGTCGGTACGGAGCAGCCGCAGCGTGATCGGCCGCTCCGCGTACCGCACCGCATTGGTGACCACCTCGCTGACCAGCAGCTCGGTCGCCTCGGCCAGCGGCTCCAGGTTCCAGCGGCTGAGCGCCTGCCGCACCAGCCGCCGGGCCCGGCCGGCCGTCTGCGGCCGCGGCTCCAGGAACCAGTAGGCGACGTCGCGCGGCGCGATGCCGTCGAAGCGGGCGGCCAGCAGCGCGATGTCGTCGTCCCGGTCGCCCGGGCCGACGATCTCCAGCACCTCGTCGCACAGCGGCTCCAGCGGCGGCGGGCACAGCACCGCGGACGCCGTGTGCAGCCGCTCGCGCAGCATCTCGATGCCGCCCCACACGTCACGGGTGCGGGACTCCACCAGGCCGTCGGTGTACAGCAGCAGCGTCGCCCCGGCCGGGGCGGGCAGCTCGACCGCCTCGAAGGGCACGCCGCCCACGCCGATCGGCGCGCCCGGCGGCACGCGCAGCACCTCGGCCAGGCCGCTGGCGTGCAGCAGCACCGGCGGCGGGTGGCCGGCGTTGGCGATCGTCACCCGGTGCGCTATCGGGTCGTAGACCGCGTAGATGCAGGTGGCCATGCGGTCCTGGCCGAGCCGCTGGGCCTGCTCGTCCAGGTGGTAGAGCACCTCCTGCGGCGACAGGTCCAGGCCCGCCAGGGTCTGCACGGTCGTCCGCAGCTGGCCCATGATCGCCGCCGAGGTCATGGAGTGGCCCATGACGTCGCCGACCACCAGCGCCACCCGGCTGCCGGGCAGCGGGATCGCGTCGTACCAGTCGCCGCCGACCCGCGCCGACTCGGCGGCGGGCAGGTAGCGGCTGGCCAGCCGGACCCCGGTGGGCTCCGGCAGGGAGTCCGGCAGCATCTCGCGCTGCAGGGAGTCGGCGATGGACGCCTCGCGGTCGTAGAGCACCGCCTTGTCCACGCCGAGCGCCGTGTGGGTGGCCAGCTGGGCCGCGATCAGCAGGTCGTCCGGATCGAACGGGGCCCGCTCGGGACGGCGCAGCAGCACGGTCGCGCCGATCACCCGGCGGCGGCCGCGCAGCGGTGCCAGGACGGCCCGGCGTCCGGTCGGCAGGTCTAACGTCTCGCCGAACTCCGCCTGCCGGCAGCCCCCGACCAGCTCGTGGAGGGCCGCCGTGGCCTGCGCGCTGTCGGAGAACACCGGGCGCACCCCGCGCAGCACCTCGGCCAGGGCGCCGTCCATGGGGACGGTCACGACCTCGGCGGCAGCGCCGTACGCGCCCTCCGTGGAGGGGACGACCGGCATGAGCAGGCCCTCCACGGGCTCCGGGGCGTTCTCGTCCGGCACGCGGTCGGTGCGCCGCAGCCGCAGGACCAGCGGGCCGGAGGGGCGCTCGTCGCCCACCGGCAGCGGGTCGCGCAGGTAGACCAGGATCGCGTCGGCGAAGGCGGGCACCGCGGAGCGGCACAGGCCCAGCACGATCTCGTCCAGGTCCAGGCCGCGGGCGATGCGGCGGGTGGCCGCGCCGACGTAGCGCAGCCGCTCGGTCTCCGCCTGCCCCGCCCGGCCGCGGTTCTGCGGGCCGATCTTCTTCAGCGGCTGGCCGCCGGTGGAGTCCTCGTCGACGGGGTGCCCGCCCGCGTGGCCCCCGCGGCCGCCCTGCCGGCCCGTCGTACGGGACGTGGGCAGCGTCGTGTCGGGGGTTCGCTGCCGGGTGCGCGGCTCGCCGCCCTCCGGCTGCGTCGGACCGGGGACACCCGGGACGCCCGGGGTCCCGCCGCCCGCCGTGGCCCGGCGGCCGGGCTCCACGGGAGCGGCCATGGCGGTGGCGGCCCGCCGGTCCCGGCCCGCGGAGCCGTCGAAGGACGGACCGGTGGCCGGGGCGCCGCCGGGGGCGTCGGCGGAGCGCAGCCGTACGGTCTGCCGTCCGCGGGCGCCGTCCGCGGGGGCGGCGGCCATGTGCTGGACGGTGGCCAGCCCCTCGCCCGCGACCACCCGGGCGGCCTGACGGTCCCGCACCTCGGAGGACTGCCGCGCGGTGCGTCCGCCGCGCGCACGCCGGCCGCCACGGCCGGGCTTGGCGGGGGCCGACGCGGGGGGATCGGAGGGGGTCTGACGTTCCGCCGGCGGCATGGCCGTGCCGCCGGGATCGCCGGCCCCGCCGGCGGCCGCGCCGCGCTTGGCGCCGCCGCTCCGGCGGCCCCGGCGCGGGCGGTCGCCCGCCGCGGACGGGTCCGGGGACCGCCCGGGGGCCGGTGCCCCGGCCGTGGACGCGCCCGACTCGCCGCCCGGCGCGGGGTCCGCGGGCAGCCGGAAGCCGGCCCGTGGATCCGGTACCGGTTCGGTGTCACCCGGACGTGCCGGGCCGGCCGTCGTCCCCTGGACGGCGGCCTGCTCAGAAATGCGCTCCGTGCTCACGCTGGTCGTTCCATCCGGTCGGGT
Organism: Streptomyces sp. NPDC059718; assembly: GCF_042733315.1. NCBI lineage: Bacteria > Bacillati > Actinomycetota > Actinomycetes > Kitasatosporales > Streptomycetaceae > Streptomyces > Streptomyces sp. NPDC059718. Next base: position 3,223 of record NZ_JBHWGA010000037.1, on the reverse strand, counting down.
GCGTCACGTGCCGGGCACGTGGCGGGGCGGCCGCGTCAGGCGGGTCGTCGGCAGTGCAGGAAGAGCTGCTCCTCCGGCGGCACTTCGGTCGTGTGCGGCGCGTACGCGTACGAATCCTCCTTAAGGACCGTGAATCCCGCGTCGGCCACCACCTGGCGCAATTCATCCCGTAGATAACCCGATACCCGGATGGTGTTACCAAGGAACGGAATCGCGAAGTCATCCACGTCGGCTTCCACCATCGAAAGGGTGAACATCCCGCCCGGGAGGAGGAGGTCGTGGACGCTGCGCAGGGCCAGCGGGATCTCCGCCCGAGGCAGCATCAGCAGCGAGAAGAAGGCCACGGCGGCGTCGAAGCGGCCCGGGTCCCCCGGGCCGTCGGGTCCGTGGCGGCCACCGGCCCGCAGGTCGGCGATGTCGGCCTGGAGGAAGGTCGCCCGGGGCACGTGCCGGCGGGCGAGCGAGAGCATCCCCGCGGAGAGGTCCACACCCGTCACCTCGTGTCCGGCCTCGACCAGCTGACGGCAGGTCGGCAGCCCCGTGCCGGAGCCGAGGTCCAGGACGCGGGAGCCCGCCGGGAGCTGCGCCAGGAGCCACTCGCCCGCGGCGACCTGGCCCTCCTTGTGCGGGAAGGCCTCGTCGTAGCGGTCACCTATGGCGTCGAACCCCTCGGCCTGGCCGGTGCGGTCCAGCTGTATGTCCTCGTAGCCGCCGACTCCCACAGCCCGGGCCTCCCGTATGACCTTGGTGACATAGCGTCAAACTCTAGTGTGAGCCTGTGTTTTGTGCAGCACTATGGGCCACGATCTTACGATTGGGGCAGGGGTCCCCGGCAAGCCGCTCACGCGGTCACCTTGCCGGACGATCCCAGTCAACCGGAAGGGCCGGTACCGGCCACGCCGGATTCGGACGCCAGTGCTCCCAGCCGTCCCGGAAGGGGTGCCCCCAGGCGCCGATCACCTCGACCGCCCGGTGGCCGGCCTCCCGTACCCGCTCCGCCGTGACCGCCGTCATCAGGCCGGCGGCCTGGGCCTGCGCGAACTCGTCCTCGTCCCGCCACTGCCAGCCCCGGTCCGGGGTGACGTGGATGTCCAGGAAGTGGTCCTCGGAGTCGACCCCGCCCGGCCAGCGGTGCCGCGGCTCCTCGAGGTTCACGTACCAGTTCTTGAAGCGCCAGCCCTGTTCCCAGAACAGCCACACCGACCAGGGCTCGTCCGGGCGCGCCAGCTTCAGCACGCCCGCGCCCCACCAGCGGTCCACGCACGTCGTGCGCGGCTTGAGGTAGCGGGTCTCCAGCGGCTCGTGGTGGATCGGCGAGCCGTCCGCCAGGACCGGCTTGACGCACTCGGTGCCCGGCGCCATCCACACCGCCAGCAGCTCCGGGTCGTCGCGCACCACGGTCACCGGACGGCAGATGTGCACCGCGTCGCTGCCGTTGCCGCGGTAGCGCCACAGCACCTGCTCGCCGGGGGCCCAGTGGCCCGCGCCGCCGTCCTGGCCCGCTCCACGGGGAAGAAGGATGTCCGCTGTCATGAACGGATCTTACGGACCCCGTGTTACGGGGGCGTCACCCTTGAGCCGAGCGTTCGTCACGCCGGGCACCGGGGACGGCCGGGACGACGGCGCGGCGCGCCGTCAGGGCCGGGTCATCCGCAGCACGTCCAGCGCCTCGTCCAGCTGCTCCAGGGTGAGCAGCCCGCGCTCGACGTAGCCGGACTCCAGGACCACCTCGCGGATGGTCTTCCGCTCGGCCAGCGACCGCTTGGCGACCTTGGCCGCCTCCTCGTAGCCGATGTACTTGTTGAGCGGGGTCACGACCGACGGCGAGGACTCCGCGTACTCACGGGCGCGCTCCACGTTCGCCGTGATCCCGTCGACCGTGCGGTCGGCCAGCAGCCGGGAGACGTTGGCGAGCAGCCGCACCGACTCCAGGACGTTCCTGGCGATCACCGGGAGCATCACGTTCAGCTCGAAGTTGCCCGCGGCGCCGGCCGTGGTGATCGTCACGTCGTTGCCGATGACCTGCGCGGCCACCATCAGCACCGCCTCGGGGATCACCGGGTTCACCTTGCCCGGCATGATCGACGAACCGGGCTGCAGGTCCGGCAGGGCGATCTCGGCGAGACCGGTGCGCGGGCCGGAGCCCATCCAGCGCAGGTCGTTCGCGATCTTGGTCAGGCCCACGGCGATCGTGCGCAGCTGCCCGGAGGTCTCCACGACCCCGTCGCGGGCGCCCTGCGCCTCGAAGTGGTCCCGCGCCTCCGTCAGCGGCAGCCCGGTCGTCCGCGCCACCTCGGCGATCACCGCCGCCGAGAAGCCGGGCGGGGTGTTGATCCCCGTGCCGACCGCGGTGCCGCCCAGCGGCAGCTCCGCCAGCCGGGGCAGCGAGGCCCGCAGCCGCTCCACCCCGTAGCGGACCTGGGCCGCGTAGCCGCCGAACTCCTGGCCCAGGGTCACCGGCGTGGCGTCCATCAGATGCGTACGGCCGGACTTCACGACGTCCGCGAACTCCGCGGCCTTGCGCTCCAGCGACGCCGCCAGGTGCTCCAGCGCCGGGATCAGGTCGCCGGTCACCGCGGCGGTCGCGGCGATGTGCAGGGAGGAGGGGAAGACGTCGTTGGAGGACTGGCTGGCGTTGACGTGGTCGTTGGGGTGCACGTCGCGGCCGAGCCGCTCGCTCGCCAGGGTCGCGATGACCTCGTTGGCGTTCATGTTGGACGAGGTGCCCGAACCGGTCTGGAAGACGTCGATCGGGAAGTGCCCGTCCCAGCGCCCCCCGGCCACCTCGGCGGCGGCCTCCTGGATCGCCTCCGACACGTCCTTGTCCAGGACGCCCAGCTCCGCGTTGACCTTGGCCGCGGCCGCCTTGATCCGGGCGAGCGCCTCGATGTGGGACCGCTCCAGCCCGCGTCCGCTGACGGGGAAGTTCTCCACCGCGCGCTGGGTCTGCGCGCGCCACTTGGCGTGGGCCGGGACGCCCACCTCGCCCATCGAGTCGTGCTCGACGCGGTACTCGCGCTCGTCCCCTGCGTCCTGCTCGGGCATGGCCGGAATTCCTTCCATCGCGGACATCGTCGGGCGTACCGGGTACCTCCCAGTAGAACCCGAACCCTTCGGTAGGACAGCGGTGCGGGACGTTTCATTCCCCCGGCGGCCGCCCCGGAAGGCGGCCCGCACGGACCAGGGCACAAGGCGGCCCGGCACCGCGCACGCGGTGCCGGGC
>NZ_JBHWGA010000036.1:0-96001 GCF_042733315.1 Streptomyces sp. NPDC059718 | reverse complement strand
GGTCGCCCCGGCTGGGGCGACCAGGGCGACCGGGAGCTCGCGCGGCCGTGAGACGCGGCGGCGCCGGGTCAGCGGCGACGGCCGCGGCGGCGCCGGGCGCCCGCGCGGCGGGCCGGACCCGGCAGGCGGACCGCCACGAAGAGGGTGACCAGCCACGTCACCACGAAGGCACACACGACCGCGAGCAGGGTCGTGACGGTCGCGGCGATCAGCAGCCCGAAACACACGATCGCCAGCAGCGCCAGCAGCAGGGCGCGTGGCCGCCGCAACAGGTCAGCCGGGGCCGGGCGTGGGCCCGACTCCGGGTCCAAGCGCATCGTGCGCAACTGACGTTCCAGTACGCCGTCGTCGCGCAACAGGTCCTCGATCTCCGCCAGCGCACGCCGTTCGCGCTCCGTGAGCCCCGAACCCTCCATCACCGCCCCCTCCACCACCCGCCCATGCCTGTTCCTTACCCCGAATGGCGGAAGGGATGAGGGGTACTCGGTCGCGGAGTCGCAGAATGTCCCGGTGTCGTGACGGAGGGATCCCGATCATGTTGATGGCCCATCCCGTGGTTCTGCACATGCTGGTCGAGCAGTACGAGACGCTTCGGGCGGCGAACGCCGACGACGGCGGATACGAGGCGCGCAGCCGGGTGGAGGACGTGGCGTACACGCTGTGCGTCGCCACGGGGACCACGGACGTGGAGGCCGCGCTGGCCGCCGCCCGCGGCAGGCTGTCGGGGGCACGGCCGGCGGACGGTCGGGGCCATGGTTCCTGAGGCCGGGCCGCGTGAGCGGCGGGCTCCCGGGTACGCGCCCCTCAGCGGAAACGGCCCGAACCGGGAGGAACGCATGACGACGAACGCCACGCCCCCCAACGATCCGGTGCCCCCGAACCCCACCCCGTCGCCCGGCCCCCTGGGCCCGGAGCCCGGTCCGGCCCCCGGACCCGTGCCGCCGGTCGGCCCGGACCCGCTGCCGCCCACGCCCGCGCCGCCCGGGCCGGACCCCGTGCCCCCGGACCCCACGCCGCCGGGCCCCGGACCCGAACCCGGGCCGCTCCCGCCGCCGGGCCCCAGCCCGCAGCCCGCGACCTGAGGGGAGCCGGCCGCGCCCGCGAAGGAGGCGCCGGCGGCGTGCACTTCGGCTTCCGCTCCGTGCCGACCGAGGACCACCCGCCGGAGCGGGCGGACTCCAAGGGTGTCCTCGCTGCCGGGGAGTACGGCGGCGGCACGGTCATCGCCTGGGACGAGGGCGGCTGCCGGCCGCTCGCCGACGGCCCGTTCGCGCGGGCGCTGGAGCACGGTCACGCCTCGTTCCGGCTGGACGGCTCCAAGCTGCCGCACGGGCGGTTACCCCCACACCCGAACCCGGGGCGGCCGTGACCGTGCACGGCGGGGTCGTCGCGATGGGCCCTCGGGGGCGTGGACAGGGTCGTCGGCCGGACGCGAGCGGCGAACGTGCCGCAGCCGGTCGCGTACGTGTGGCTGCGGCACGCGGGCCGAGACGGCACCACCGGGGGCCCGGCCACATGGGGTGCTCAACAACCCTGACGCCATGGATTGACATGTCCGCCTCACGCATCGACGCTTGAGAGCGCTCTCAGCACCTTTTCGCCCCTCGTGGCGTCCCTCCGCCCCCACACAAGGAGGAAGCGCGTGCACATCCCACGCAAGCCCCTCGCGGCCCTGCCGGCCGCGCTGCTGATGACGGTCGGCCTCGCCGTCCTCGGCACCACGTCCCCCCGCGCCGAGGCCGCCGTCCCCGCCACCATCCCGCTGACGATCACCAACAACTCCGGCCGCAACGAGTCCGTGTACCTCTACGACCTGGGCACCGAGCTCGCCACCGGGCGCCAGGGCTGGGCCGAGGCCAACGGCACCTTCCACCCCTGGCCGGCCGGGGGCAACCCGCCGACCCCGGCGCCCGACGCCTCGATCGCCGGCCCCGCGAACGGCAGGTCCGTCACCATCCGGCTCCCCAAGTTCTCCGGCCGTGTCTACTTCTCCTACGGCCGGAAGCTGGACTTCCGGCTGACCACCGGGGGCTTGGTGCAGCCCGCGGTGCAGAACCCGTCCGACCCCAACCGGGACATCCTCTCCAACTGGTCCGAGTACACCCTCAACGACTCCGGGCTGTGGATCAACAGCACGCAGGTGGACATGTTCTCCGCCCCGTACGCCGTCGGCCTCCAGCGCGCCGACGGCAGCAGCACCACCACCGGGCACCTCGTGCGGGGCGGATGGAACGGCTTCTTCGCCGCCCTGCGGGGCCGGCCGGGCGGCTGGGCGAACCTCGTCCAGACCCGCGCCGACGGCACCGTGCTCCGCGCCCTCTCCCCCGGCCACGGGATCGAGACGGGCGCGCTCCCGCGCGCCGTGATGGACGACTACGTCAACCGCGTCTGGCAGAAGTACTCCACCGCGACGCTCACGGTGACCCCCTTCGGCGACCGGCCCGGTACGAAGTACTACGGGCGGGTCTCCGGCGGCGTCATGAACTTCACCGACATCTCCGGGACCGTCGTCACCTCGTTCCAGAAGCCCGACGCGGACAGCGTCTTCGGCTGCCACAAGCTGCTGGACGCACCGAACGACCTCGTGCGCGGCCCGATTTCGCGCACGCTGTGCGCCGGCTTCAACCGCACCACCCTGCTCACCAACCCCGCCCAGCCGGACACGAGCGCGGCCGGCTTCTACCAGGACTCCGTGACGAACCAGTACGCCCGGGAGATCCACGCGCGGATGGCCGACGGCAAGGCGTACGCCTTCGCCTTCGACGACGTGGGCAACCACGAGTCGCTGGTCAACGACGCCAACCCGCAACAGGCGTCCCTCACGCTTGACCCGCTGGACTAGGCCGCCGGCCCCAGGGCCGGGCCGACCGGGCTGGATTGTCGGTGGCCCGGCCTAGGGTGGGGACGACACAGGCACCGCGACGAGAGACTGGAAGTCCCCATGACGACCCTTTCCGACCGTCCGAACACCGCGCTGCTCGTCATCGACGTGCAGAACGGGGTGGTGGCCGGCTCCCACAACCGGGACGACGTCATCGCCAACATCAACACCCTGCTCGGCAAGGCGCGGGCCGAGGACGTGCCCGTGATCTGGGTGCAGCACTCGGACGAAGGCCTGCAGAAGGGCAGCGAGAGCTGGCAGTACGTGCCGGAGCTCGTGCGCGAGGAGCCGGAGCCGCTGATCCACAAGCGCTACGGGGACTCCTTCGAGGACACCGAGCTGGAGGCGGTGCTCGCCGACCGCGGCGTGGGCCGGCTCGTCGTCACGGGTGCCCAGACCGACGCCTGCGTCCGCTCGACCCTGCACGGCGGGCTCGTCCGGGGCTACGACGTCACGCTCGTCGGCGACGCGCACACCACGGAGGACCTCAGCGCCTACGGGGCGCCGGGCCCGGAGTCGGTGATCGCGCACACCAACCTCTACTGGAAGCACCAGAGCGCCCCCGGGCGCCGCGGCGGCACCGTCGACACCGCGGACGTCTCCTTCGCCGCGGCCGAGACGGGCTGAGCCCTCCGGGCCGACGACCCGTGGGTCCCCGGCGGCGACCGCCCGTCGGGGCTCACGGCGCGGTCCGGTAGTGGTAGGCGCGCAGCCGGCTGAAGCCTGCCCGGTCGTAGAAGCGCGCGGGCCGCCCGCTCCTGCAGAGCGCGCAGGGTGTCCGGACCGCCCGCGGTGGACGGCGACGAAGCCGGCACGCCCACCCTCCCGATCCGCGGGGCTCGGTCCCCCCCGCAGATCATGGCCCATCAGCGGGCGCCGTGTCCCGCGGGGACCGCCGCGGTGTGGATCGGTCCCGTCGTGCCGCTGAGCGGGGACCCGGAGCCGCCGCGCCTTCCGGCGATGATCTCGGCCGCGATGGAGACCGCCGTCTCCTGAGGGGTGAGGGCGCCGATGTCGAGGCCGATCGGCGAGCTGAGGCGGGCGAGTTCGACGTCGGTCAGGCCCGCGTGCCGCAGGCGTTCGAGGCGGTCCTCGTGGGTGCGCCGGGAACCCATCGCCCCGACGAAACACAGGAACGGTAGGCGGAGGGCCACCTCCAGCAGCGGCACGTCGAACTTCGGGTCGTGGGTGAGGACGGCCACCATCGTACGGGCGTCGACGCGGCCCGCCGCGGACTCCGCGGCGAGGTAGCGGTGCGGCCATTCGACGACGACCTCGTAGGCGTCGGGGAAGCGGGCCGCGGTGGTGAACACGGGGCGCGCGTCGCAGACCGTGACGCGGTGGCCGAGGAGCGCGCCCTGGCGGGCGAGGGCGGCGGCGAAGTCGGTGGCGCCGAAGACCAGCAGGCGGGGCGGCGGCGCGTAGGAGCGGACGAAGACCCGCCGTTCGCCGTAGCGGCGCTGCGCGCTCGTGCCGCGGGCGAGCATGGCGCGGGCGTCCCCGGCGACGGCGTCGTCGAGGACGGCGGAGCCGAGGCCGCCCGAGCGTGCCCCGGGGCGTACCACCATGCGGGTCCCGGCACCCGGACCGGCGACCACCGTTGCCACCGCGACCGCCCGGCCCGCCGCCATGTCGTCGAGGACGGCGGGCAGTTCGGGGAAGGTCGCCGGGGAGACCGGCTCGACGAAGACGTCGATGGTGCCGCCGCAGGTGAGGCCGACGGCGAAGGCGTCGTCGTCGCTGATCCCGTACTGCTGCAGCTGCGGCGTCATCGTACGGACGACCTCCCGCGCCACCTCGTACACGGCGGCCTCGACGCATCCGCCGGACACGCTCCCGGCGACGTCGCCCTCGGCGGACACGGCCATCGCCGCGCCCGGGGGACGGGGCGCGCTGCGGTAGGCGCAGACGACGGTGGCGAGTCCGATCGTGCGTCCCGCCGCGTACCAGGCCCGGAGCGGGCCCGCGAGCTCTCGCACCGCGGGCCTCAGACGAGCCAGACGATGAGCAGGACGAGCACGACGACCGCGACGGCGGCCGGGATCGCCCGCTTGAGCACGGCGCCCCTGGCGACGCCCATGAGGTCGATCGGCTCGGGTTCCGCCGTGGGCCGCACCGGGCCGGGTGCCGGCTCGCGCGCGGGTGCCGGGCCTTCGGCGTCGCCTTGCGAGCCCCCCTCCGCGGCCCCTTCCCCGCCCCCTTCCCGTTCCGCCTCGGTGCTCTCCGCGGCCGGAGGCGCCGAGGGAACCGGTGCCGTGGTCGACGGCTCGGTACCGTCCCCGCCGCCACCTCCGCCCCCGCCGACCGCGGCGGGCTCGGGGGCGCGCTCCTCGGCCAGTTGCCGCTCCAGGGCTTCCACGAACTGGCCCAGCAGCTTCCTGCTGACCTCTTCGATCATGCCCTTGCCGAACTGCGCGATCTTCCCGGTGACCGTCAGCCGGGTCTCCACCGTCACCGTCGTCGCCTCGCCCTCGGGAACCAGCCGCGCGGTGATGCGCGCGTCGGCGTTGCCCTGGCCCCGGGCGTCACGGCCGCGCGCCCGCAGCACCGCGGTCCGGTTCGCGGCGTCCTGCTCCTCGAAGGCGGCGGTGCCCTTGTACTGGACGGTCACCGGACCGACCTTCACCTTCACGAGGCCGTTGTACGTGTCGCCGTCCCGCCCGGTGAGCTGGGCGCCCGGCATGCACGGTGCGATCCGCTCGACGTCGGTGAGCAGGGCCCAGGCCTGGTCCGGCGGCAGGCTCACTCGGAACTCGTTGGTGAAGTCCATCGAGGGCAGACCTCTCTTCCGGTCGTGGCGTCATCGGCGGTCCCGGACGGTGCCCACACCTTGGGCCCGCCGTCGCGGGCCGTCAACGCGCAGTTCAGCGTTCGCTTAAGACGCCGATCGCACGGCCGCCCGAGGAACCCGCACGCCCGGGCGTCAGCTCCAGAGCGTGACGTGGACGGGCGGCCGGAACTCCGTGAGCGGGACGCCGTTGGAGCGGGCGAGCAGGGCCTGCGTGGCGGCGGGGGTGGTGACGAACCGGCACAGGGCGGCGGCGACGGCGGAGCGGCGGTCGGAGGCGAGGGTGCTCGCGTACAGCATCCCGTTGATCGGCATGCCGAGGACGTCGAGGACGACGAGGTGCGAGCGCCGCAACTCCTCGCGCACGACGTGCAGCAGGGCCAGCGTCACCCCGTCGCCCGCCGCGACGGCGTTGAGCGAGGCGGTCACGCTCGGGAAGGCGGTGGCCTTGGCGGGGTCGACGCCGATGCGGGCGAGGAAGGCACCGGCGAGGGTGTCGGGGTCCATGCCGGCGGGTCCGAAGAGCCAGGGCTCGCGACCGAGCCGCCCGGGGGCGATACGGGAGTGCTGCCGCAACGGGTGACCGGGCGCCGCGACGACGACCAGCTGGAAGCGGAGGAAGGGCACGGACTCGATCGCCGGGTGCGGGGCGGGCGCGGGCCCGATCGTGACGTCGGCCCTGCGGTCCCTGAGCAGTTCGCCGAAGACGCCGACGGGGACCGCCAGCGTGTCGGCGTCCAGGTCGGGCTGGCGCCGTCCGAACGACGCGAGGAGGGCGGGCAGCACCTGCTCGGCACCGGTCTCGGTGGACGCCACGCGCAGTTGGACGGTGCCGGCGCTGGCCTGCCGTACGCGGTGGCGGGTCTCCTCCGCCAGGCCGACGATCTCGGCGGCTCCCGCGGCCAGGCGCTGTCCGCCCGGGGTGAGGCTGATGCCGCCGCCCGAGCGGATGAAGAGGACGTCGCCCAGTTCGCGGCGGAGCGCCGCGACGGCCCCGGACACCGCGGGCTCGGTGACGCCCAGCGACTCGGCGGCAGCCTTGACCGATCCCAGTCGGGCCACGGCGACGAAGGCCCTCAACTGCGTGAGCGTCATGGGGACATTACATCTGTTCGAGCGTCAACTGTCTCAGTCCGTATTAACCATTCTCTTCAGTTGCCGTTGACCGACCCCGCCCGCGGCGCGAGTGTTCCCCCCACATGCACCCCGCATCGACCCACACCGTCCACCGTCCGGGCAGGGAAGGAGGGTGCCGTGCAGGTACCCGCTTCGTTCGAGTACCAACGGGCGCAGAGCGTGGAGGAGGCCCTGGAACTGCTGGGGCGCTTCGGCGAGGAGGCCAGGGTCCTCGCGGGAGGGCACAGCCTGCTCCCCATGATGAAGCTGCGTCTGGCCGGGCCGGAGGTGCTCGTCGACATCAACGACCTCACCGAACTCGACCACATCGACGAGACCGGCGGCGAGCTGCGGGTCGGCGCCCTCACCCGGCACCGCACCCTGCTGGAGTCGCCGCTGGTCGGCCGGCACTTCCCGATCATCCACGACGCCGAGCGGGTGATCGCCGACCCGCCGGTCCGCAACCGCGGCACCATCGGCGGCTCGCTGTGCCAGGCCGACCCGTCCGAGGACCTGTCGGCGGTGTGCGCGGCGCTGCACGCGGTGGCCGTGATCCGCGGCGCGGACGGCGAACGCACCGTCGCCATGGCCGACTTCCACCGCGGACCGTACGAGACGGCGGTCGGCGCCGGGGAGATGCTCACCGAGGTGCGCTTCCCGGTCCTGGCCCACTCCGGCAGCGCCTACGAGAAGCTGGAGCGCAAGGCCGGTGACTGGGCGGTGGCTGCGGCCGGAGTGGCGCTCTCCCTCGACGACGGTCGCATGACGCACGTCGGGGTGGGTCTGGCGGCGGTCGGCGCCGACGGGCTGCACGCGGAGGCGGTGCAGGAGCTGCTGGAGGGCCGTGAGCCGTCGCCGGAGCTCGTCGAGGAGGCCGGGCGCGTGGCGTCGGCGAGCTGCTCGCCCGTCACCGACAGCCGCGGAGCGGCCGAGTACAAGCGGCACCTGGCCGGAGAGCTGACCAAGAGGGCCCTGCGGCGCGCCGTCGCCCGGGCCACCGCCCCGGCCGCGGCCGCGAAGGAGGGATGACGGACGTGCGGATCACGGTGAACGTCAACGGCGAGGACCACACCCGTGAGGTGGAGGCCCGCCATCTCCTCGTCCGGTTCCTCCGCGACGACCTGGAGCTGACCGGGACACACTGGGGCTGCGACACCAGCAACTGCGGCACCTGCGTGGTGCTGATGGACGGCGAGCCGGTCAAGAGCTGCACGGTCCTGGCCGCCATGGCCGAGGGCCATGAGATCCGCACCGTCGAGGGGCTGGCGGACGGCGACCGCCTCGACCCGGTGCAGCAGGGCTTCATCGAGGAGCACGGGCTGCAGTGCGGCTTCTGCACCCCGGGGATGATGCTCAGCGGCCGGGCGCTGCTGGACCGCAATCCCGACCCGTCCGAGGACGAGGTACGCGAGGCCATCTCGGGGCAGCTGTGCCGGTGCACGGGCTACCTCAACATCGTCAAGGCCATCCGGTGGGCCGCCGCCCACGAGGCGGACAGCCGTGCGGAAGCGGGGAGCCAGGCATGACGACCGTCGATGAACCCGCCGCGCCCGCCGCCGAGGAGCGGCCGATCGGCTTCGGCCGGATGAAGCGCAAGGAGGACCCGCGCTTCGTCCGCGGCAAGGGCCGTTACGTGGACGACGTGAAGCTGCCGGGCATGCTGCACGGCGCGGTGCTGCGCAGCCCGTTCGCGCACGCCCGGATCGTGTCCATCGACACCTCCGCCGCCGAGGCGCACCCCAAGGTCAAGGCCGTGATCACCGGGGAGACGCTGGCCGGGCTCGGGCTGGCGTGGATGCCGACACTGTCGATGGACACCCAGGCGGTGCTCGCCACCGACAAGGTGCGCTTCCAGGGGCAGGAGGTCGCCTTCGTCGTGGCCGAGGACCACTACGCGGCCCGCGACGCGATCGAGCTGATCGACGTGGACTACGAGCCGCTCGACCCCGTCATCGACGCCCGCCGCGCCCTCGACCCGGCCGCTCCGGTCATCCGGGACGACCTGGAGGGCCGCACCGACAACCACATCTTCGACTGGGAGGCCGGCGACCGGGCCGCCACCGACGAGGTGTTCGCCGGCGCCGACGTCGTCGTCGAGCAGACGATGCTCTACCCGCGCGTGCACCCCGCCCCGCTGGAGACCTGCGGTGCGGTGGCCTCCATGGACCCGGTCGACGGCAAGCTGACGCTCTGGACGACCACCCAGGCGCCGCACGCGCACCGCACGCTGTACGCGATGGTCGCGGGGCTGCCCGAGCACAAGATCCGGGTCATCTCCCCGGACATCGGCGGCGGCTTCGGCAACAAGGTCGGCATCTACCCCGGGTACGTGTGCGCGGTCGTCGGCTCGATCGTCACGGGCAAGCCGGTCAAGTGGGTGGAGGACCGCTCGGAGAACCTGATGAGCACCTCCTTCGCCCGCGACTACCACATGACGGGTCAGATCGCGGCGACCCGCGAGGGCCGGATCCTCGGTGTGCGCGTCAAGGTCCTCGCCGATCACGGCGCCTTCAACTCCACGGCGCAGCCGACGAAGTACCCGGCGGGCTTCTTCCACATCTTCACCGGCTCGTACGACATCGAGGCGGCGCACTGCGAGGTCACCGGCGTCTACACCAACAAGGCGCCAGGCGGCGTCGCCTACGCCTGCTCCTTCCGCGTCACCGAGGCGGTGTACCTGATCGAGCGCATGGTGGACTGCCTCGCGGCCGAGCTCGGCGCCGACCCCGCTGAGCTGCGGATGCTCAACCTGCTGCGGCCCGAGCAGTTCCCCTACCAGAACAAGACCGGCTGGGAGTACGACTCGGGCGACTACCCGGCCTGCCTGCGCAAGGCCATGGACCTCGCCGGCTACGAGGAGCTGCGCCGCGAGCAGGCGGACAAGCGCGAACGCGGTGAACTCATGGGCATCGGGCTGTCGTTCTTCACCGAGACGGTCGGCGCGGGCCCGCGCAAGCACATGGACATCCTGGGCCTGGGCATGGCCGACGGCTGCGAGCTGCGCGTCCACCCCACGGGCAAGGCCGTGGTGCGGCTGAGCGTGCAGACGCAGGGGCAGGGCCACGAGACGACGTTCGCGCAGATCGTCGCCGAGGAACTGGGCATCCCGCCCGAGGACATCGACGTGGTGCACGGCGACACCGACCAGACGCCCTTCGGGCTCGGCACCTACGGCTCCCGCTCCACCCCCGTGTCCGGCGCGGCCGCCGCACTGGTGGCCCGCAAGGTGCGGGACAAGGCACGGATCATCGCGGGGGCGATGCTGGAGGTGTCGCCCGACGACCTGGAGTGGACCAAGGGCCGCTGGTCGGTCAAGGGCGACCCGGCGATGACCCGGACGATCCAGGAGATCGCGCTCGCGGCGCACGGGGCGCTGGAGCTGCCGGAGGGCGTCGAGGGCCATCTGGAGGCCACCACGGTCTACAACCCGCCCAACCTGACCTACCCGTTCGGGGCGTACATCTGCGTGGTCGACGTCGACCCGGGCACGGGCGCGGTGAAGGTGCGGCGCTTCATCGCGGTGGACGACTGCGGGACGCGCATCAACCCCATGATCATCGAGGGGCAGGTGCACGGCGGCCTCGCGGACGGGGTCGGCATGGCGCTGATGGAGTTCATCGGCTTCGACGAGGACGGCAACTGCCTGTCCGGCTCCTTCATGGACTACCTGCTGCCGACCGCGCTGGAGGTGCCGGCCTGGGAGCTGGGGCACACCGTCACACCGTCCCCGCACCACCCGATCGGCGCCAAGGGCATCGGCGAGTCCGCCACCGTGGGCTCGCCCCCCGCGGTGGTCAACGCGGTGCTCGACGCGATCGGCGTGCGTCACGCGGACATGCCGCTCACGCCCGGCCGGGTGTGGCAGGCGATGCGGCACGGCCAGGTCGAGGCGCCGCAATGAGCCAGGCCCCGGTGCTGGACGCGCGGATCGCCGAACTCACCGCGCGACACGTCCCGTTCGTGAGGGCGACCGTGGTGCGCGCCCGCCGCCCGGCGAGCGCGCGCCCCGGCGACACCGCCGTGGTGCTGGAGGACGGCCGGATCGAGGGGTTCGTCGGCGGCGTCTGCGCGGAGGCCACGGTCCGCGCGCAGGCGCTGCGGACGCTGGCCAGTGGCGAGGCGCTGCTGCTGCGGATCTCCCCGGAGGCGGCGGACGAGGGCGCCGGCGTGGAGCCAGAGGCGGAGGACGGGGCACTGAGCCTGCGCAACCCGTGCCTGTCGGGCGGGGAGCTGGAGATCTTCCTCGAACCCCGGCGCCCCGTCCCGCGCGTCCTGGTGCTGGGCGACACGCCCATCGCCCGGGCCCTGACCGGCTTCGGCCCCGCCCTCGGCTACGAGGTCGCGGGGCCGCCCGCGGGCGGGTTCACCGCGCAGGCGCTGTCCGGGGTCCGCGCGGTCGTGGTGGCCTCGCACGGGCGGGACGAGGAGGCCGCGCTGACGGCGGCGGTGCGCGCGGGCGTGCCGTACGTCGGGCTGGTGGCCAGTCCCCGGCGCGGGGCGGCGGTGGTCGGCGGGCTGGACCTGACGCGGGAGCAGCGGGACGCGGTCCGTACGCCCGCGGGCCTGTGGATCGGCGCCCGTACGCCGGGCGAGATCGCGCTGTCCATCCTCGCCGAGGTGGTCGCCTCGGTGCGGGGCGGGGACGGGGCGCAGAGCGCGGCCCCGGTGGGCGATCCGCCCGCCGCGGGAGAGCCCGCACCGCCCACCGCGCTGGACCCGGTCTGCGGGATGACGGTGGCCGCCGTGCCGGACACCCCGCACTCCGACGCCGGGGGCGAGCGCCGCTGGTTCTGCTGCGCGGGCTGCCGCACGGCGTTCGAGGCCGACCCCGCCCGCTACGCGGAGGCACGGTGAGCACGTTCACGCAGGAGCGCGTCCCGGACCCCGCGGGTCTGCGCCGGGCGCTCGACGAACGCGGCTACCTCGCGGACCCGGGGCTGGTCACCGCGCTGTTCCTGGCGCTGCGGCTGCCGCAGCCGCTGCTGCTGGAGGGCGAGGCCGGGGTCGGCAAGACGGAGGCGGCGAAGGCGCTGGCCGGTGTGCTGGGCGGCCCGCTGGTGCGGCTGCAGTGCTACGACGGCCTCGACGCGGCGGAGGCCCTTTACGAGTGGAACCACGCGCGCCAGCTGCTGGGCATCCGGCTCGCCGAGGCGCGCGGTGAACGGCTCGCCGAGGCAGACCTGTTCACGGAGGAGTACCTGCTGCGGCGCCCGGTGCTGACCGCGCTCACCCATCCCGGCCCGGAGCCCGCGGTGCTGCTGATCGACGAGATCGACCGGGCGGACGACGACTTCGAGGCCTTCCTGCTGGAGGTGCTGGCCGAGTCGGCCGTGACGATCCCCGAGGTCGGCACCATCCGTGCCGTGGTGCCGCCCGTCGTGGTGCTCACCTCGAACCGCACCCGTGATCTGCACGACGCCCTGAAGCGGCGCTGCCTCTACCACTGGATCGACTACCCCGACCCCGAGCGCCTGGTGCGGATCGTCCGCCGCCGGGTGCCCGGGACCTCGGCGGAACTCGCGGAGGCGATCTCCGCGGCGGTGCGGCGGCTGCGCGGCCTGGAGATCCAGAAGGCACCGGGCATCGCCGAGAGCATCGACTGGCTCGCGGCGCTCGCCCTGCTCGGCGTACGGCGCCTGGACGCCGAGGCCGCGGGGGCGACCCTGGGCACGCTGCTGAAGTACCGGGAGGACCAGGAACTGGTGCGGGACCGGGGCCTGGAGTGGCTCGTGGGCAGCGGCCGTGACGCCTGAGCCGGCGTCCGGGCCGGCGCGGCCGCTGCCGCTGCCGCTGTTCGACACGGCGGAGTTCGGCGGCCGGCTCGGCGAGGCGCTGCGCCGGGCGGGCCTGCCGGTCACCCCCGAGCGGACGGTGTGCTTCCTGCGGTCGCTGCGGCTGGTGCCGCCGGTGGACCGGGAGGCCCTGTACTGGACGGCGCGGCTGGCCTTCGTCACCGACCGGGAACTCGTTGCGCCCTTCGAGCGGGTCTTCGAGGGTGTGTTCGGCGGACTCGGGGGCGTTCCCGCGGAGCGCGGCGACCGTACCGCCGCCCCACCGGACGCCGCCGAGGACGCCGCGCGGGCGGCCCCGTCCCCCGGCGCCCGCACGGCACCGGGCCCGGCCCCCGCCGGGACGGGGCCGGCGCGCACGGCGGCCGCGCCCCGCACCGGGGAGGAGGCGGACGGCCGTGCGGGGACGGTGCCGACGCTGGGCAGCACCGCGGAGGCCGTCGCCCACAAGGACTTCGCCGCCCTGGACGCGGCGGAACTGGCCGCCCTGGACCGGCTGATGGAGCTGATCGTGCTGCGCACCCCGCTGCGCAGGACCCGGCGCCGCGACACCGACCCGCACGGCCCCCGGGTGGACCCGCGCGGCACGCTGCGCGCGATCCGCACGACGGGGCTGGAGCCCGTACGCCTGGCCCGGTCGCGCCCCCGGCTGCGGCGCCGCCCGCTGGTGCTGCTCTGCGACGTCTCGGGCTCGATGGAGCCGTACGCCCGTGCCTACCTCAGGCTCTTCCCCCGCGCGGCGGCGGTCGGTGTGGCCGCCGAGGTGTTCGTCTTCGCCACGCGCCTGACCCGCCTCACCCCGGTGCTGCGCCACTCGGGGCGGAACGGGGTGGACGCGGCGCTGCGCCGGGCGGGGGCCGCCGCGTCGGACTGGTCGGGCGGCACCCGGATCGGGCACGCGCTGGCGGAGTTCAACGACCGCTTCGGCCGCCGCGGCATGGCACGCGGCGCGATCGTCGTGATCTTCTCCGACGGGTGGGAGGGCGAGGACCCGCGGGCGGTGGGGCGTGAGGCCGCCCGGCTGCGGCGGCTGGCGCACCGCGTCGTATGGGTCAACCCCCGCAAGGCGGCGCCTGGTTACCTTCCGCTCGCCGGCGGCATGGCGGCGGCGCTCCCCCATTGCGACGAGTTCGTCAGCGGCCACACCTTCGCCGCGCTCGCCGAAGTGGCCGAGGCGATCGGCGGAAGCGCGCGAGGAAAAGGAACCGGAAGGGAAAGAGGAAGGACAAGCGGAAGGGGGCGAGGCCGACGGAAATGACGTCCCCGACGGCCCGGCCCCCTGCACTCTCCTTCGATTACCGGGATTTCAGCCCCGGTATTCGCGGGAATCGCGGTACGGATCCTCCTGGTCGCCACCGAATGCCTCGAAGTGCGCGGCGGGAGCCGGGACGTGATAACTCGCCGGTGCCGTGTGGTGAACGGCCTCGGGAGCCGGGCGGTTCTCGTACGGGCGGGAGCCGAATTCCTCCCGCGGCGCCGCACTCGCGTTCCCCACGACCTCGACGGGATTCACCAGGACGGCGAAGAGGACCAGCAGCACCTCGATGCCCAGGCCGATGATGAGCGGGGCGACGAGGGTGATCCCGGTGACGCCGTCCTCACTCACGACCCCCGACACGCTCCGTACCGCGACGGCCGTCATGGCCGTGTAGTGCATGCCGCTGATGGCGATCGCCATCACCAGCGAGGCGCCCACCGTCGCGCGGGCCCCTGTCACGCGCAGGGTGAACCAGAGCGCCACGGTGGCGGCCACCACCGCGATGACCACCGAGAGCACCACGAGCGTGGTCGTGTACTCGAAGGTGCCGGGGAAGCTCAGGGCCGCCATGCCCAGGTAGTGCATCGCGGCGACGCCGATCCCCGCGCCGACTCCCCCGGCGAGCAGCCCGACCCAGGACCGCTTCAGGCCGGCGACCAGCATGCCGACGCCCACGATCACGATCGCGACGACCAGGCTGAGCGCGGTCAGCGGCACGTCGTAACGGAGTTCGACACTTTGCCCCGGCCGGCGGCACCACGCGTATCGCCACCGGTGACGGGGCGTCGGCGTCTACCCTGTGGGTCATGCACCAGCCCCGACGGCGCGACCGGCGTCCGGCTCGCCCTGCGAGGCCGGGGCCCAGCGAGCGCCGGGTCGCGCCCGTGGAGTTGGCGGGGGCCGGTGTCCTGGTCGTCGGCCTCTTCTCCGCGAAGGAGAAGGACTTCGCCGCGCTCATGGATTCGGCGGCCGCGGAACTGGCGGCGCGCGGTGCCCGGGTCGTCGGGCGGATCGTCCAGCGGCGCGGTGTCTCGGACGGCGGGGTCACGAAGATGGCCCTGCCCTATTCCTCACGGACCCTGCTGAGCCACGGGAAGGTCCGTGAGGCAGCCGCGGCCTGCGAAGCGGCCGATGCCGACGCGGCGGTCTTCGTCGCCCCTCTGACCGAGCGCCAGCGGCGCGTGCTGACGGGGATGCTCGGCTGTCCGGCCGTGAGCCTCTCCGAGATCCTCGCCACGGGCCGGCACCGCCCGCCCGACTCGTCCACGGCGTGACGCGGCGCTGCCGGACGACGCGGCCTAGGGCCGCGCGCGGTGCCGGAAGGTGCTCGCGTACGCGCCGGCGAGGGTGAGCAGGGCGGGGCCCAGCGGACGCGGGGCGGGCCGCCGGGCGAGCGTCGCGCCGGCGCGCTCCGCGCTGCGCAACCGGTGCCCCTGGAGCGCGATGAGGGCCCTGACCATGGGGCGGTTGGGCTCCGGGACGAGGTCCACGAGTCCGGTGGCGCCGGCGAAGCCGGACCGCACCAGCCCGGCCTGGTCGCGGACGAGCGCGGCCACCGACGCCGGGTCGGGGTCCCGGGTCAGGGCCGCGCGGCTCAGGCCGTGGCGGGCCAGGGCGTCCTCGGGGACGCCCAGCCGCCCGTCCGCGAGGTCCTCGGCCATGTCCTCCAGGAAGTCCAGGCGCTGGGCGGCCTCGATGAAGGTGCGGCAGGCGGCACGGTAGGCGTCGAAGCCGGTGGGCGGCGCGAGCAGTCCCGCGACGAGGAGGAAGGCGGGCAGCGAGTACGCGTCGACGTAGGCCTGGAAGTCGGCCTCGGTGGCGAGGCCGCGCCACTCGGCGTCGGCGGGGGCGGCGACGAGGTAGTCCGCGACGATGCCGCGGAGCGCCGGCCGCCGGGTGACGGTATGGGCGAGGGCACGCGTCAGCGGGTCCGCCGGATCACCCGCGAGGGCCACGCGGACCTGCGCGTCCCACACGGCGAAGGCGCCGCGGCCGTCCGGACCGCGGTCCAGCAGGTTGTCGCTGTGGTGCATGAAGGCGGTGGCCGCGAGGGCGTCGGGGACGAGCGGCGCCGGCAGCAGCAGCCGCACGGCGGCGTACGAGGCCCGGTCGAAGCGCGCCACCAGACGGCGTTGGGCGGTGTACGCCTCGCGCAGGGCGGGGTCGGTGATGCCGGCCCGGTCGAGGGTCTTCCGCCACCTGCTCATCGCTGCGCCGCTCCCGTCGTCCGCCGGCCGGACGTCACCCGATGATCACCCAAACGCAGAAAAACCCGCAAACTCACTGGCGTGATCGGGTCGGACCATCGCCGACCTGCGTCACCTCACTTCCGGAAGCGGGCAGAAGCGGGCGCACTCCGCCCTTGTACGGGCTGACCGCACCGCTCCCCCCGGCGGTATAAATCTCGGACGGGCGGAAACGGGCGGCCGATGCCCGAACGGCCATGACGAACCGGGACCAGGGAGGTGCGGCCATGCGCGGCGACGAACGGCAGCACAGGATCCTGGCCCTGGTGCGGCAGGCCGGACGGGTGGAGGTCACCGCACTGGCCGCGGACTTCAAGGTGGCACCGGAGACGATCCGCCGCGACCTCAGCGAGCTGGAACGGCGCGGGCTGGTCCGCCGGACCCACGGCGGGGCGTACCCGGTGGAGAGCGCCGGCTTCGAGACGGACCTGGCCCGCCGCGAGACCCACCAGGTGGAGGGCAAGCGCCGGATCGCCGCGGCGGGGGTGAAGCTGCTCGGCGAGGCGGAGACCGTCTTCATCGACGAGGGCTACACCCAGCAGTTGCTGGCGGCGCTGCTCCCCACCGACCGCCCGCTGACCGTGGTGACCGCCTCGCTGCCGACCGCGGCGGCGGTGGCCCAGTCCCCCGAGACCACCGTGCTGCTGCTCGGGGGCCGCGTACGGGGCCGCACCCTGGCCACCGTCGGCTCCTGGGCCACCCAGATGCTGTCCTCCTTCGTCATCGACCTGGCGATCATGGGGGCCAACGGCATATCCCGCGACTTCGGCCTGACCACCCCCGATCCCGTCGTCGCGGACGTCAAGGCGCAGGCGGTGCGCTCCGCGCGGCGCCGCGTCCTGGTGGGGATCCACACCAAGTTCGGCGCCTCGAGCTTCTGCCGGTTCGCGGAGATCGGCGACTTCGAGACGATCGTCACCGACACGGGCCTGCCGGCCCCCGAGGCCCACCGCTACTCGCTGCTCGGCCCCAACGTGATCCGCGTCTGATCCACCGCACCTCCCCCTCCACCCTGCGCGCGAGCCGCCGCAGGTCGCCCCGGCACACCCCGACGCGCCCCGGGCCGCGGGCCCGCCGCCGGGACCCCCTCACAGGAAGGCCTCCCCATGCCCAGGACCGACACCGACCGCGCAAGGGCGCCACGGCGCCGCGCCGCCGTACGGCTGACCGCACTCGGGGCCTGCACGGCCCTGCTCGCCACCGGCTGCGCCGGCGCGGGTGGCGGCGGAGGGGACGGCGAGGGCGGCGGCGCCTCCGTGAACGTCCTCATGGTCAACAACCCGCAGATGCTGGACCTGCAGAAACTGACCGCGTCGGACTTCACCAAGAGCACCGGCATCAAGGTCAACTTCACGGTGCTGCCCGAGAACGACGTCCGCGACAAGATCAGCCAGGAGTTCTCCAGCCAGGCCGGCACCTACGACGTCGCGTCCATCAGCAACTACGAGGCGCCGATCTACGGCAAGAACGGCTGGCTGGCCCCGCTGGACGACACCGTCGCCAAGGACCCGGACTTCGACCAGGCGGACATCCTGCCGTCGATGAGGGAGAGCCTGACCGGCGCCGACGGGAAGCTGTACGCCGAGCCGTTCTACGGCGAGTCGTCGTTCCTGATGTACCGCAAGGACGTGTTCGAGGCGAAGGGCCTCACCATGCCCGACCGCCCCACCTGGCAGCAGGTCGCCGGCCTCGCGGCGAAGGCCGACGGCGCCGAGCCCGGCATGAAGGGCATCTGCCTGCGCGGGCTGCCCGGCTGGGGCGAGGTGATGGCTCCGCTGACCACCGTCGTCAACACCTTCGGCGGCACCTGGTTCAGCAAGGACTGGCAGGCCCAGGTGAACGCGCCCGCCTTCAAGGAGGCGACGAAGTTCTACGTCGACCTGGTCCGCGAGCACGGCGAGGCGGGCGCGCCGCAGGCCGGCTTCGCCGAGTGCCTGGGCGCCTTCCAGCAGGGCAAGACCGCCATGTGGTACGACGCCACCTCGGCGGCCGGGATCCTCGACAGCGCCGACTCCCCCGTCGCCGGCAAGGTCGGCTACGCCCCGGCTCCCGTGGTGAAGACCGACAACTCCGGCTGGCTGTACACCTGGGCCTGGGGCATCCAGAAGGCGAGCAAGCACCAGGACGACGCGGCGAAGTTCGTGGCCTGGGCGTCCGGCAAGGGCTACGAGGAACTCGTCGGCAAGAAGCTCGGCTGGGCCCGCGTCCCGGCGGGCAAGCGCACCTCCACGTACGCGAACGCGGACTACCTGAAGGTGGCGGGCCCCTTCGCCGAGGCCACCGAGGAGGCCATCGCCGGGGCCGACCCGCGCGACCCGGGCGTCCAGCCGCGGCCGACGCTCGGCATCCAGTTCGTCGACATCCCCGAGTTCCCGGACCTCGGCACCAAGGTCTCGCAGGAGATCGCCTCCGCGATCGCCGGGCGCACCTCGGTGGACGCGGCGCTGGACAAGGCCCAGCAACTCGCGGAGAAGGTCGCCGCCCAGTACCGGAACGGGTGATTCGGCCATGACCGGTACGTCGAGCGCCGTCACGGAGGAGGTGCGCGGCCGGGCACCGGTCCGGGCGGTGGCCGCCCGGACCGCGGGCCCCGGCCGGGCCGCCGCGTGGGCCCGGCGCGCGCCCCTGATGCCGGCGCTGGTGTTCATGGTGGTCGTCACCCAGATGCCCTTCGTGGCCACGCTGGTGATCTCCTTCATGGACTGGAACGCCCTCTACCCCGACCGGCGGGGCTTCACCGGACTGACCAACTACGCCGACGTGTTCGGCGACGCCGACCTGCGGGCGTCCGTCCTGACCACCGTCTGGCTCACGGCCGGTGTCGTCCTGGTCAGCCTCGTGCTGGGGCTGGGCCTGGCGCTGCTGCTCGACCGCCGGTTCCGCGGCCGCGGGCTGGTGCGCACCCTGCTGATCGCGCCGTTCCTGCTGGTGCCTGTGGCCTCGGCGCTGCTGTGGAAGCACGCCCTCTACAACCCCGAGTACGGACTGTTCAACGGCGCCCTGACCAGGCTGTGGCAGCTGTTCGGCAGCGAACGCCCGCCGCAGCCGGACTGGATCACCTCGATGCCGCTCGGGGCGGTCGGGGCCTCGCTGGTGTGGCAGTGGACCCCGTTCATGATGCTGATCCTGCTCGCCGGACTGCAGAGCCGCTCCACGGAGGCGGTGGAGGCGGCCCGGGTGGACGGCGCGAACGCCTGGCAGGTCTTCCGCTTCCTGACCCTGCCCCATCTGCGGCGTTACCTCGAACTGGCCGCGCTGCTGGGCTCGGTCTACGTCGTGCAGAACTTCGACGCGGTCTTCACCCTCACCTCGGGCGGCCTGGGCACCGCCAACCTGCCGTACACGATCTACGAGTCCTTCTACAAGGCGCACGACTACGGCCGGGCGTCGGCGGCCGGCGTGGTCGTGGTCGCCGGGACCATCGTCGTCGCCACCCTCGCGCTGCGCCTGGTGTCGACGCTGCTGAAGGAGGAGTCCTCATGAGCGCCGTGGCCGCGCCCGGTGCGCGCAGGCGTCGTTCCGCCTCCCTGTGGGGGCTGGTCGCCTGGGCCGCCGCCCTGCTGTTCGTCGCGCCGATCGCGTGGATGGTGCTGACCTCGCTGCACAGCGAGACGGACGCCGCCACCAACCCGCCCTCCCTCGGCGCCGGGCTCACCCTCGACGGCTACCGGGAGTTCTTCGGCGCCGCCACCGGTGCCAGCCCGTGGCCCGCCCTGGTCAACTCCCTGACGGCGAGCCTGGCCTCCACGCTCCTGGTGCTGGCACTGGCGGTACCCGCCGCGTACGCGCTGTCGATCCGTCCCGTCCGCAAGTGGTCCGACGTGCTGTTCTTCTTCCTGTCGACGAAGATGCTGCCCGCGGTCGCCGGGCTGCTGCCGGTCTACCTCGTGGCGCAGAACCTCGGGCTGCTGGACAACGTCTGGCTGATGGTCCTGCTCTACACCTCGATGAACCTGCCGATCGCGGTCTGGATGATGCGGTCCTTCCTCGCCGAGATCCCGGTGGCGATCCTCGAGGCCGCCGCGATCGACGGCGCCGGACTGCCGGCCGTCTTCCGCCGCATCGTCATCCCCGTCTCCGCCCCCGGCATCGCCGCCACCTCGCTGATCTGCTTCATCTTCAGCTGGAACGAGATGCTCTTCGCCCGGGTACTCACCGGTGTCCGTTCGGTGACCGCGCCGGTCTTCCTCACCTCCTTCGTCACCAGCCAGGGACTCTTCCTCGCGAAGGTCTGCGCCGCGGCCGTCGTGGTGTCCCTGCCCGTCCTCGTCGCCGGATTCGCCGCCCAGGACCGGCTGGTCCAGGGCCTGTCACTGGGAGCCGTCAAGTGAAGGCAGTGGTCATCGCCGAGCCCGGGAAGATCGAGCTCGCCACCGTCGAGGACCCCGCCCCCGGTCCTCGGGACGTGGTGGTCGCGGTCGCGGCCTGCGGCCTGTGCGGAACCGATCTGCACATCCTGCGGGGGGAGTTCGCGCCGACGCTGCCGATCGTGCCGGGGCACGAGTTCGCCGGCGAGGTGGTCGCGGTCGGCTCTGCCGTCACGGAGGTGGCGGTCGGCGCCCGGGTCGCCGTCGACCCCTCGCTGCACTGCGGCGAGTGCCACTACTGCCGCCTGGGCCGCGGCAACCTGTGCGAGCGGTGGGCCGCGATCGGGGTCACCGAGCCCGGCGGCGCCGCCGAGTTCGCCGTCGCGCCGGTCGCCAACTGCGTGGTCCTGCCCGACCACGTGGCGACCGCGGACGCCGCGCTGATCGAGCCGCTGTCGTGCGCCGTGCGCGGCTACGACGTGCTGCGCAGCCGGCTGGGCGCCCATGTGCTGATCTACGGCTCGGGAACGATGGGCCTAATGATGCTGGAGCTCGCCAAGCGGACGGGGGCGGCCGGCGTGGACGTCGTCGACGTCAACCCCGAACGGCTCGCCACCGCACGGCTGCTGGGCTGCGACAACACGGCCGCCTCGGCGGAGGAGATCGCCCGCCCGCGCGGCTGGGAGGTCGTCGTGGACGCCACCGGCAACGCCGCCGCGATCCAGGACGGGCTGCAACGGGTCGGCAGGGGCGGCACCTTCCTGCAGTTCGGGGTCGCCGACTACGCCGCCCGCGCGGTCATCGAGCCGTACCGGATCTACAACGAGGAGATCACCATCACGGGCTCCATGGCGGTCCTGCACAGCTACGAGCGGGCCGCCGAGCTCTTCGCCGCCGGGGTGCTGGACCCCGGGGTGTTCATCAGCGACCGCTTCCCGCTCACCGACTACCCCCAAGCCATCGAGCGCTTCGCGGCGGGCGTCGGCCGCAAGATCCTGGTGCGGCCGTGACCGCGCCCGCCACGCTGGTCGCCGGCGAGGCGCTGACCGACGTGGTCGTCGGGCCCGACGGGACGCGGTACGCCCACCCGGGCGGCAGCCCGGCCAACACCGCGCTCGGTCTGGCCCGGCTCGGGCACCCGGTCAGCCTGGCCACCCGCATCGGCCGGGACGCGCACGGCGACGCACTGGTCGAACGGCTGACGGAGGGGCGCGTCGCGCTGCTGCCGGGGTCGGTCGTGGACGCCCCGACGTCCACGGCCAGGGCCGAACTCGACGGGAGCGGCAGCGCCGCGTACCGGTTCGACATCACCTGGGACCTCCCCCCGGTCGGGCCGCTCGGCGTGCCGGGGCACCTCCACACCGGTTCGGTCGCCACCGCGCTGGAGCCGGGTGCGGGGCGGCTGTTCGCCCTCGTCGCGGCGGTCCGGCGGCGTGGGCACACCGTCTCGTACGACCCGAACCTCAGGCCCGCGCTGCTCGGTCCGCCCGAGACCGAACGGCCGCGCGTCGAACGGCTGGTCGCTCTCGCCGACGTGGTGAAGGCCAGCGAGGAGGACCTCGGGTGGCTCCACCCCGGACGGGATCCGGGCGACGTCGCCGCCGACTGGGCGCGCCGCGGTCCCCGCCTGGTCGTCCTCACCCGGGGCGCGGGAGGTGCCGAGGCCCACTGGGCACCGGGGGGACGGCTCCGTGTCCCCGCCCACCGGGTGGAGGTCGTCGACACGATCGGCGCCGGTGACGCCTTCATGGCGGGTCTGCTCGCCGGTCTCCTCTCCGCCGGGCTGCTCGGCGGGGCGGCGGCCCGCGGGCGGCTGCGCGCGGCCGCGGACGGCGGTCCGGTGCCGCCCGCGGTGGGCGACGCCCTGGAACTCGCCGCGCGGGTCGCGGCTCTGACCTGCGGGCGGGCGGGAGCGGACCCACCGTTCCTGGCGGAGGTCACACCCGTCGTGTGATGATCCCGCGGACGGCACTCCCACGCACCGAGGGGCGGTACGCCGATGTGGCCGCGGGTCGACGGAATGCGCTCCATGGAGCTCGGCACGCCCGACGCGCTGCGGGACGAGCTGAACTCCCTGGTCCTGGCGGGCAGGAAGACCGCGACGACCGGACTGCTGTCCGAGTACGTCGAGGAGTCCGAGGGGCTGGAGTTCGTCGGCGAGCGGCTGGCCCTGCTGGACCGGGAGAGCCGCTGCGTGGGCGTCATCGAGATCACGGGCGTGGAGGTGACGTCCTTCGCAGACGTGACGTGGGAGCACGCCGCCGCCGAGGGTGAGGGGGACGCCTCCCTCACCGACTGGCAGGCCGGGCACCGCCGTTTCTGGGAACGCGCGGGCACCCCCGTCGAGGACGCCACGTCCGTGGTGTGCCTGGCGTTCCGGCTCGTGACGGCGGGGGGCTGACCGTGCGGCTCCGCATCGAGGCACGCGACCTGCCCGGCCGCGGCTTCGGCGAGCACGCCGGCGTCCACGTCGCCGTGCAGCGCCGCGCCCGCCCCTCGGAACTCCTGGACCCGCGGCCGGGGGACGCCGCGGCGGCGACGTGGGACCTCGACTGCCGGGTCCGTGAGACCCCT
The DNA here is from genome assembly GCF_042733315.1 of Streptomyces sp. NPDC059718. Lineage (NCBI taxonomy): Bacteria > Bacillati > Actinomycetota > Actinomycetes > Kitasatosporales > Streptomycetaceae > Streptomyces > Streptomyces sp. NPDC059718. Next base: position 73,042 of record NZ_JBHWGA010000036.1, on the reverse strand, counting down.
GACGGCGTCGACGTCACGGGCCCCTACGTCCAGGGCGGCCCCGGCGCCCGCTTCGTCTACCTGTCCTGGGGCACCGTGTCGGGTGACGGCGGCTTCACGATGTTCCGCCGCGCCAAACTCATGCTCGACGGCGTCGGGACCGGGACGCTCCGCGAGGCGGTACGCTGCGGGATGCTCGTCGGGCGGCTGGGCCTCACCGACGCCAGGGGCGGCCCGCTGTGCGCCGCCGTACGGCCGCCGCTCATCTCATGGTCGGCGCGGGCACCCGACGCGAGGGGCTGACGACGACGCGCGAACGGGACCACCACCCCACCGGTGGGCGCGCCCACGGTCCGCACGACCGCTTCCGCCTTCCCACCGGCGCCGGGCAGTGATCCCGTTCCGTCACAGGGGGGCTCGGGTGCCTCAGTCCTCGCCCCTGACGATGTTCCATTCCTTGCCGCTGTCGGGCTCCCGCTGCGGCGGATTGCCCCGGCCTTCCTTCACGACAGCAGGCCGACAGGTGCGTATCTGCTGGTCGCGGGGGATGCGGGTGCTGGTCGGGTGGCCGTTGCGTGTGTCCACGGCTGGGTGCCTCCTCAGGTCCTCTCGACACCGCATACCCGTTCGAACGTGATTTACACCACATAACATTCCCGATCAGGGCATGTCTCTCGGGGACACCCGGCGGGCGCTCTGCGGCCGTCGCGTTGCGCGATGGCCGCGGCACCGACCGTGTCCGCCACCGTGCGGGCGGTCCGTGGGTCGTCGGAATGCGGCTGCCCCGGGCCGCGCGGTGGAAACCGCTCCGGGCACGTGCGTTCAGCGGGTGGGGTGCCACTCGGCGAGCAGGACCGTGGCGTCGTCGTCGAGACGGCCGTGCCGGTGCGCCAGGATCGCGTGGACGAGCCGCCGCAGGACCTCCGGAGCGGGGTCGCCGAGTGCGGTGGCGTGCACGACGTACTCGGTGAGGCGCCGCTCGCCGAACTCGTCGCCGCCCTCCGCGCGGGACTCGGTCACGCCGTCGGTGTGGAGGAGGACCCGGTCACCGGGTTCCAGCCGTGTGGAGTGGACCGAGCGCGGGCGGCCGCCGCACTCGGGACCGAGGCCGAGCGGCAGGTCCGCGTCGCGCTCCAGGGCGCCGGTGACCACGTGCCGGGCGCGGATCAGCCGGGGCGCGGGGTGCCCGCAGTTCGCCCACGCGAACCGGCCGCTGCGGATGTCGAGGTCGGCGAAGACCGCGGTCGCGAACCGGTCCGGGATCCACTCGGCCAGTGTCTCGTCCACGGACTTGACGATCTCGCCCAGGTCGGCGCCGGCGCGCCGGGCCGCCCGGCAGCCGGCCAGCGCCACGGCCGCCACGAGCCCCGAGGCGAGGTCGTGGCCCATCGCGTCGACCACCGTCAGGTGCAGGTGGTCCTCCTGGAGGCTGTGGTCGAAGGCGTCGCCGCCGATCTCGTACGCGGGTTCCAGCACGGCACTGGAGGTCACCTCGGTCGTGCCGAGCGTCCGCGGCGGCAGGAAGGCCCACACCAGCTCCGCGGCGGCGCTCATCGGCCGGCTGCGGACGAGCCGCAGCATGTCGTCGCTCGACCCCGTCCCGGAGACGATCGCCAGGCTCGTCACGTCGGCGAGCGCGCGGCAGCGGGCGAGCAGTTCGGGGTCGATCCGGCGGGAGGTGACCTCCATGACGCCGATCCGCTCCACGCCGTCCACGAGCGGGAGCCACATCGTGATCCGGTCGTCCCGCTCGCTCAGGCGCAGGGAGACCGTCCGGTAAGCGGCACCCGCGGGCGTGCCGTCGACGGCCACGGCGCGGCGCGCACCGCGGGCCGGGTCGCCCGGCAGCGGGACGAGCCGGGACTGCTGGACGTCGGCGAGCAGGACCGTCACGTCGTCCACGCCCAACTGGTGGGCGGCACGTGCGAGTGCGGCGCCCCAGTCCTCCGGGGCGACCTCGTGCGAGCGCTGCAGGAGCCCGCTCAGCAGGGTGCCGAAGCCGGTGTCGTCCACCGTCACCATCACCTGTCGGTGCGCCGTCCCCGGCCGCGGGCCGGGACGTGGGGCACCTGCCCCGGACGCCGCGCCCGAAACATCGCACCGCCCCTGACCTGCGGCTCCGCCCGGCCACACGATGCCTCGGCGGCGGCGCGGGCATCCCCGGATCGCCTACAGGCGCCGGTTCCGCAGAACGTCATATTCCAGCAAATCGAGTGCCAATACGGGCGTGCCGCACCTTAACCGGCACCCCGAGGCCCGACGCTTCTCGTGTCCCACCCGTGCGGGTGCCCACGGCACCCGCGGAGACAGGAGTCGATCCATGCGCGTTTCCCGTTTCGTGGCCGCGGTCGGTGTGGCCGTGGCCGTCGTCCTGGGCGGTGCGGCGGGCGCCGGCGCCGTCACGCCGGAGTCCGTCCGCGCCCACGGCACGCACGCCACGCACGGTGACCACGGGCGCGGCCACCACAGCCACCACGGCAAGCGTCATCACCACCGCTGGCACGGGTACCGGACGCACCGTCACCACCACGTCGTCAACCACCACCGCCGCTGACCCGCGGCCCGATCCGCACGGACCCCCCCCGGGGGCGCCGCTCCGCGAACGCGGAGGGCGCCCCCGGGCGCGTGCGGGCCGGCGGGCTCAGGCGGTCTGGGCGCTGCGCAGCGCGGCGTACGGGCCGCAGGCGCGGAGCAGTTGCTCGTGCGAGCCGACCTCCGTGATCCTTCCGCCGTCCATGACGACGATGCGGTCGGCGTTGCGGATGGTGGACAGCCGGTGGGCCACCACGAAGACGGTGCGGTTGCGCACCAGACGTTCCAGCGCCTGCTGGACGAGGGCCTCGGAGCGGGAGTCGAGGGCGGAGGTCGCCTCGTCCAGCACCAGCACACGGGGGTCGCGGATCAGCGCGCGGGCGATGGCCAGGCGCTGCTTCTGGCCGCCGGACAGCCGGGCGCCCCGCTCGCCGACGACCGTGGCGAGACCGGCCGGCAGCCGCTCCACGAACTCCAGGGCGTTGGCCGCCCGCAGGGCCTCCCGTACCGCCTCCTCGGGGACGCCCGGCATGCCGTACGCGACGTTCTCCCGGATGGTGCCCTCGAAGAGGATGGACTCCTGCGGCACGACGGACACGAAGCGGCGGTAGCTGCGCAGGTCCAGGGTCTCCATGTCCGCCCCGTCCAGCAGGATCCGGCCCTCGGTGGGGCGCAGGAAGCCGATGACGAGGTTGAGGACGGTCGACTTGCCGGCCCCCGAGGCGCCCACCAGCGCGATGGTCTCGCCCGGGCGGACGGAGAGGGAGAAGTCGCGCACCGAGTGGTCGGCCGCGTCGTCGTAGGTGAAGCCGACGCCCTGGAAGTCCACCCGCCCGCGGACGGCGGCCACCTCGGACTTGCCCGCGTTCTGCTCGAGGTCGGGCGCCTGCAGCACCTCGCCGACCGAGCGCACCGACTCCAGTCCCTTGCTGACCACGGGGGTGAGGCTGAGCAGGGTGGTCACGGCTGCGGTGAGGGCGGAGAAGTAGGTGGTCAGCATGACGACGTCGCCGGGGGTGACGCCGAGCCAGCCGTGGTACGCGGCGAGCGCGGAGCCGAGCAGGCAGCAGGTGCCCAGGACGTTGAGGACGATCCAGGCGAGGGAGCCGAAGCGGCCGTTGAGCCGGTCCAGGCGCAGCCCCGCGGTGAGGACCTGGCTGAGCGTGCCGTCCACACGGCGCAGCGCGGTGGACTCCAGGCCGTGGGCGCGGGTGATGGGGATGAGGGTGGTCATCTCGGTGACCCGCGAGGAGAGTTGCTCGACCTCCTGGCGGAACGATTCGTTGGACTCGCGCAGCCGCCCCCGCAGCCACATCACCAGCGCGGACGTCGCGGGCACGACGACCAGGAAGACCGGCAGGAAGGACGGTGCCTGCACGGCGATGACCACCAGCGCGCCCAGCAGCGTGGCGAGCGCGGACAGGCCCATGTCGCCGGTCTGCTGGACCGCCTGCTCGATGGCCTCGACGTCCCGGATGACCTTGGTCTGCAGGACCGCGGAGTTGACCTTCGCGTGGTAGCCGATGGAGAGCTGCTGCATGCGCTGGCACAACGCGGAGCGCAGCCGGGTGCCGGTGCGGCGTGCGCTGCCGTACCAGCAGCGCACGTACAGCAGGTGGAAGGGGTAGTTGAGGACCAGCATCAGCAGCAGCACGCCGGTGCCGAGCAGCATGCCCGACAGCGGCCGGTGCTGCACGATGACGTCGATGATCTGAGCGGTGACCAGCGGGGTCAGCCAGATCGGGGTGTGCTTGACCATGAACGCCAGCACGGCCAGGGCCAGTCGGCCGCGGTCGTGGCGGAAGAGGTAGGCGAGGGTGCGGATCGGGTGCTCACCGCGGTAGCGGTGGTCGAGCGGGCCGTGCGGCGACGCCATGCGGGAACTCCGGGTGCACGAGGGCGCGGGGTGATGAGACGGCACTGGCTCATCGTCCGGTCACCGCGGAATCCTAGGCCGTGAGCGCTCCCACGGACACCGACAGGGGGGTGCTGACCGGTCCCGGCCGACTGGGGGGCCGGTCCGGGGGCAGACGGTGGGGGGAAGGGGCGGCACGAGGGCGCGCCCCCGGACCACTGGGAGGGACGATGCTGGCCATCGTTGCGGCCGTCGTCTTCGCGGTCGCGTTCATCATCAACGCCACCGGGACGGCGACGGAAGCCGTGTTCACGCCGACGAGCCTGCTGCTGGTCGGGCTGACGCTGCTCGCCGCGCACCTCGGCGGGATCGGCTCGGGCGCGGGCGCCCGCTGGTCGGGGTACCGCGGGCGGCGGCGCTGAGCCCACCGGGGAGGGGGACGACCATGACGTACCGCCGAGACGACGCGCCCGGGGGCCCGGAACGGCACCGCCCGGGCTTCAGCAGTCCGGGGTTCTCCACCTCGGCCGACGGCCCCGGTCCGGGCACCGACCCCGGCACCGGGGACGGCGGAGCCGTACCGCCGCCCCCGCCGATCCCGGAGTACGAGGTCCCGGAGCCGGAGGTCGCGGTCGTCGCGGAGCCCGGTTTCGAGTCGCCCGGTTTCGAGTCGCCCGGGTACTCCAGCCCGGACTTCACCAGTCCGGACTTCACGGGCCCCGGCCCGCTGGGCGGCGCGGACCCGGACGACGAGGGGTCATGACGCGGGCGGCTCCGCGGCCACCGTCGCCGTCGGGGCGGTGACCTCCATCCGGGCCCGGCTCTCGGCGATGAGCTGCCGGACGTTCCGCTCGACCTCCTCGGTGTCGAGGCCCAGGGCCCGGCCTATGTGCGCGGTCCAGACCTCGGAGCGCACGTTCGTCTCGAAGGCGAGGTCGGCGCGGATGTTGTCCCGGGCGGCCTGGCGGTTCTGGCTGACCATGACGAAGGTGGAGAGGAAGATCGCCTCCAGGCTGACGATCATGGTGAGCAGCCCGAAGGGGTACGGGTCGAAGACCGCGCCCGGCCCCACGAGCCCCTGGTTGAGCAGGATCCAGACCGCGAACCAGACGATGTGGACGTAGACGAAGGCCATCGAGCCGGCGAAGGCGGTGATCGCGTCCGCGACCCGGTCCTGGGCACCCCTCCCGCGGGCGAAGACGACCCGCTCGTGCGGGGAGCGGACGAGCGGGCGCGGCGGCGAGGGGACGGCGGGGCCGTCGGAGGGGGAACTCATGGCCCTCATCCTGCCCCCGGCGCTCCAGGGCCCCGGCACCGGGAACCGGCGGGGAAGAAACCGCACCCTCCCTGCGTTGGCATGGGCGGATCAAGAACCGCCCGAAAGGAGGCGACCGGTGAAGGTACGTGCCTCGCTGCGCTCCCTCAAGAACGCCCCCGGCTCGCAGATCGTCCGCCGTCGCGGCCGCGTCTACGTGATCAACAAGAGGGACCCCCGCTTCAAGGCCCGCCAGGGCTGAGCCGCTAACCGGGCGCCGCGCACCGTCCCACGACGGCGCGCGGCGCTCGTCTGCGTCTGTGTCTGTGTCTGCGACTGCGACCGGGTCACCGGGGCAGCGCCAGGGAACGCAGCAGCAGCAGCGCGATGTCGTCCGTGCGCCGCCGGCGCTCGGCGGTGAGGGCGAGCACACCGTCGGCGACCCGGTCCAGCGGCAGCTCGCCCGCCACTGCGAGGTGGTCCGAGAGGCCCGCCAGTTCGGCGTCGACGTCCGTCCCCGGGCACTCGACCAGCCCGTCAGTGTAGAGCATGAGCACCGAGCCCGGCGGGAACGGGAACTCGACGGTGCGGTAGACCGCTTCGGCGTCGATGCCCAGCAGCGGGCCCTGGGCGAGGTCGAGCGCCCGCACCTGGCCACCCGGTTCCCGCAGCAAGGGGGGCGGGTGGCCCGCGCCCGCCGCCATCGCCCGCTGCCCGTCCGGGTCGAGGTGCAGGTAGATGCAGCTGGCGAGGAGATCGACGTCCAGCTCCAGCAGCAGCCGGTTGGTGCACTCCATCACCTGGCCGGGGGACTGCCCGACGGCGGAGTACGCCCGGACCGCCGTGCGGACCTGGCCCATCAGCCCCGCCGCGGTGACGTTGTGCCCCTGCACGTCGCCGATCACCGCGGCCGCCCGGTCCCCCACGGACAGCAGGTCGTAGAAGTCGCCGCCGATGTCCATGCCCTCGGTGCCCGCGAGGTACCGTGCCGCCGCCTCAAGGCCGGGGAGCACCGGCAGATTCCGCGGGAGCAGCGCGGACTGCAGGCCGTGGGCCAGCCGGTGCTTGGCGTCGTAGAGCCGCGCCCTTTCCAGGGCCTGCGCGATCAGCCCGCCGAGGCTGGTCAGCAGGGCCCGCTCGTCGGCCCCGAAGCGGTGCGGTTCGGGATACCCCAGCACGCAGGTGCCCACGGGACGGCCCGAGGCGATGAGCGGGAGGTAGGCCCACGCCGCCATGCCGTCGGCGACCGGCGGCCGGTCGGGGAAGCGCTCCCGCATCTCCTGCTCGGACTCCAGGAACGCCGGCGCACCGCTGGCCAGCACCTGGGTGGCGGGCGCCGGCACGGCCATCGACATGCCGTCGTACCGGTCGACGATCGACGGATCCCGGTATCCCCGGTGGCCGAGCACGCGCATCCTCCCGGCCTCCGGGGCGACCATGGCCACCACCCGGCTGCCGACCGCGGGCATGATCTCCTCGGCGACCAGGTCGATCACGTCCTGCACGCAGACGGCCTCCGTGAGTGCCCCGGACAGGTTCACGAGATGGGAGATGGCCACCAGTCCGACCGCGGGCTGCGTCACATCGCGCGCGCCGCCGGGCACCACCGGCGCCTGTGCCACCGGGCCGCGGGCCGGCGAGATGCGGACGCTGACGCCGTTGCTGCTGGGATGGAGCTGGAAGGTGAGCCAGTCGCCCGGTGGGCGCAGCGCGGTGAACGAGGTGGGCTGCCGGCTGATCAGCGCCGCGCGGTGCCGTTCCTGGTGCACCGGGTCGTCGAGCCAGGGCAGCGTCCGCCACAGCGGGTGCCCGAGCAGCTTGCGCACCGGTACGCCCAGCCGGCGGGACGCCGCCCCGTTGGCGTAGGTGACCCGTCCGTCGAGGTCGAGGGAGCACAGTCCGTCCGGCAGCCGGCCCACCATGCGCACCGCCTCGACCGCCGAGGAGACCCCGGCGATCGGGGCGCCCATCGTCACGTCCTGCCCGCGCCGGACCGGCCGGCCCGCGGCGGCCTCGTGTTCCAGGTGCCGGGCGAGCCGGTCGCAGGCGGTGACCAGGTGCTCGCGCTCCCAGTCGGCCAGCTCGGGCGGATGGGCGCCCGGCCAGGTGACGAACACCGAGCCGAAGACGGCGCCGGCGGTCTCGACGGGCAGCGCGGCAAGGGTGAACGGGTACGGCAGGACGAGCGCGATCCGCGGGTACCGGCGCGCCATCTCCTCCTCGCCGCCGACCCAGACCAGCCGGCGTTCGCGCAGTGCCTCCGCCACGGGGATCGGGGCGCCCAGCCCCACCCGTTCCCACGGTGCGGCGAAGGCGCGCGGCAGGCCGGCCATGACGGCCATCTCCAGCACCGGCTCGCCGGGCGCGAGGAGGTAGATCCCGCCCGCGTGCGCCCGCACGCCGTCCATCATCGCGAACAGCGCCGGGGCCAGCCGGCCTTGATCCGTCTGCTCCCCGGCCTCGGGGTGCGACGGGGCGGAAGGGAACCCGTCCGGCACGGGTATCACCTCCTCCGCCTCCTCCCGTCCAGACTGCCTCCGGGCCGCGGACCGCGCATGCGGGAGACGTACGGCCCCGGGCGGAGGCGTGCGCCCATCCGGCGGCGGCTCCCAACTCCCTTGATTCTTCGGACAGATGGCATGCGGTGTTTTTGTTCGAACCTCTTGGCGTTCGACTGACCCGGTGCTTCAATGTGGCTCTGTTAGGAAGGTTTCCTAACTTCTGACCCACGGAGTCACCCGTGCAGATCCCCCCACACCGTCATGCACGCACCCTCCCCCGCCGGCGCGCCGTCCTCTACGCGACCGCCGCCCTGACCGCGGGCGTCCTGGCCGTCGGCGTCGGCTCCCTGGCCTCGGCCGCGCCGGGGCAGCCGGCCGCCGCCGCGGCCGGCGTCGGGCTCGACGACCCGCACAAGAAGGACATCGCCATGCAGCTGGTGTCCAGCGCCGAGAACTCCTCGCTGGACTGGAAGGCCCAGTACGGGTACATCGAGGACATCGGCGACGGCCGCGGCTACACCGCGGGCATCATCGGCTTCTGCTCCGGCACCGGGGACATGCTCGAGCTCGTCGAGCTGTACACCGACCGCAAGCCCGGCAACCCGCTCGCCCGCTACCTGCCCGCACTGCGCCGGGTCAACGGGACCGACTCGCACAGCGGCCTCGGCTCCGGCTTCGAGAGCGCCTGGCGCGGCGCCGCCGCCGACCAGGCCTTCCAGCAGGCGCAGAACGACGAACGCGACCGCGTCTACTTCGACCCCGCGGTCGAGCAGGCCAAGGCGGACGGGCTGCGAGCGCTCGGCCAGTTCGCGTACTACGACGCGATCGTGATGCACGGCCCCGGCGAGGACAAGGTCAGCTTCGGCGGCATCCGCAGGACCGCCCTGTCCAAGGCCAGGACCCCCGCGCAGGGCGGCGACGAGACGACGTACCTCCACGCCTTCCTCGACGCGCGCAAGGCGGCGATGAAGACCGAGGAGGCGCACAGCGACACCACCCGGGTCGACACGGAGCAGCGCGTCTTCCTCAACAACGGCAACCTCGACCTCAACCCCCCGCTCAAGTGGAAGGTCTACGGGGACAGTTACACCATCAACCAGTGACGCCCCCGCGCACGCCCCTCCGGTCGGCCTCCCCGACCGGGGGGAGGCCGCCCGGAGCGGTGCCCGGCCCGGACCCAGGCCCTGGGCCGGCCCTAGCCGAGCTCCAGGCTGGTGACGCCGTACATGCCGGCCAGGTCGACGTCGGGGACCGGGCCCGTGTACATGCGTGCGGCCTCGAACGCGGGTGCCAGACCGAGGTGGTCCACCAGATGCACGGCCGCCTCGTTGGGCTCGGGCACGTCGATCACGAGGGGCTCCCCCGGTGCGGTCCGGGCCAGCCCCATGAGGAGCGCGAGGGCGACCTTCGCGGACGAGGCGTACAGCGGCCCCACGCGGGACGGGCCGCGGGCGGCGCGCAGCACCCCGAGGCCCTGCAGGCGGCCGTCGGCGACGGCCGCGAGGGCGGTACGGTCCGGAAGGGTGATCCAGGAGGCGAGGAAGGCGTCGCGCGCGGCGGGGAAGAACCGGCGGTCGTAGCGGGCCAGTTCGCCGAATCCGACGCTCCTGGCGTCGATGAGGGCGACGCCGCCGGGCATGACCCCGCCCGACGGCGCACCCTGGTAACGGATGTTCCGCCAGGCCGTGCTGAACCCCGACCTGCGGTAGTTCTCCTGCTGCGCGACGACCCCGTCGAGGCCGACGTTGCGGCCGGCGAGGTGGTCGAGCCCGGCGCGCCAGACCCGGATCCCGTAGCCCTGGCCACGGAAGGGCGGACGGGCGATGTAGAGGCCGACGAACCCGAAGTCGGCCCCGTAGCGCACCGCGGAGACCGAGGCGACGGGTTCACCGTCGAGCCTCCCGAACAGGAAGCCGGCCGGATCGGCGGGGAAGAAGGCCTGCCCGTCGGACCTGCCGGGGTTCCATCCCTCGTCGTCGGCCCAGTCGGAGAGCCGGCTGATGTCCTCGGCGCCGGCGGAGGAGACGTGGAACGCGGTCATGGAGACCTACCTCTGGAATCGGTTGCCGGGAAGCGGTGCCGGGCACCGGGGGCGCGAAGGCGCCGGGGACACCGCGCGGGTGCGGGCGATGAGGAGGGTGACGTCGTCGGAGGGCGACGCGGTCGGCAGGGTGCCGAGCACCGCCGAGCAAAGGTCGTCAAGGCGCAGCCCGGGCCGGTCGAGGGCGCGGCGCACGCGCTCCATCCCGGTGTCGACGTCGTGCCGGCGGTCCTCGATGAGGCCGTCGGTGTAGAGGGCGAGGAGACTGCCCTCGGGCAGTTCCACCTCGGCGGCCTGGTACGGGGGCATCCCGAGGCCGAGCGGTGTGCCGTTGGGCAGGTCGAGGAAGGTGACGCCGCCTCCGGGGTGGCGGACGGCGGGCGGCGGGTGCCCGGCCCTGGCCATGGTGCAGCGGCGGGACGCGGGGTCGTAGACGGCGTACAGGCAGGTGGCGCTCACGGAGGCGGTGTGGAGGCCCTCGCCCTCCTCCTCGGCGAGGCGGATGATCGCCTGGTCGAGGTGGGCGAGGAGCTGTTCCGGCGCCAGGTCGAGGTCGGCGAGCGTCCGCACCGCCGTCCGGAGCCGGCCCATCGTGGCCGCGGCGTCGATGCCGTGGCCGACCACGTCGCCGACGACGAGCGCCACCCGGTCGCGCGGCAGCGGGATCACGTCGTACCAGTCGCCGCCCACACCGTCCTCGAGGTCCGCCGGGAGGAAGCGGGAGACCACGTCCAGGGAGGGGCCGCCGCACACCCGGCGCGGGAGCAGGCCCCGCTGGAGGGCGAGGGCCGTGGCGCGCTCGTGCGTGTAGCGGCGTGCGTTGTCCAGGCTCAGCGCGGCCCTGGCGACCAGTTCCTCGGCGAACAGCAGGTCGTCCTCGTCGAACGGCCGCGGGTCGTCGGTGCGCAGGAACAACACCACCCCCAGGACCACGCCGTGGGCCCTGAGCGGCAGGATCATCAGCGAGTGCATCCCGAACTCGTCGATCTTCCCGGCCCGTGCCGGGTCCCGGCTGAGCCAGGCGGAGGCGGTGTCCAGGACCGGTTCGAGCAGCGAGCGGCCGGTGGACAGCACGCGCTTGAGGGGCGAGGACGACGGCACGTACACCACGTCGCCCACCCGGGAGACCGCCTCCGGCGCGCCCTCGCGGACCGAGGCCAGTCCCGCCCGGCGGAACACCGGCAGGTAGTCGCCGTCCGGGCCGAGCCGGGACAGCGGCTCCTCACCGAGCCGCAGGGTGTCCGCGAGGTCGACGGTGACGTAGTCGGCGAGGCACGAGACGGTGAACGCGGCCAGTTCCTGCGCGGTGCGCATGACGTCCAGGGTGGTGCCGACGCGGGCACCGGCCTCGCCGAGCAGCGCCAGGCGGTCGCCGGGCCGGTGCCCGCCCGTGATCCGCAGGACGACCAGGCACACGCCCATCGGCCGGCCCGCCGCGTCCTCCAGGCGGATGCAGGAGACGGAGTACGCCCCCTCGCGGCGCCCGCCGTCCACCGCCGGCACGTCGTACTCACGGCCCGCGACGGGAGCGCCCGTCGCCAGCACCTGGCGCATCACCGCCTCCAGCGCGCGTGCCCCGGCGGGCAGCGCCGCGTCCGGGCGGCGTCCCAGCCGTCGCTCCCGCGGGATGCCGTCGTAGTCCTCTAGCGAGTCGTTGACCCACGTGCACCGCAGGTCGGTGTTCCAGAGGGCGAGGCCGATCGCCGAGGGGGCGAGGGGGGACCCCAGCGCCGCCCCGGTGACGCCCACCACCCGCTGGAGGAGGCCGGCCAGGTCGATCGGTGCGGGTGATGCCATGTCGCGTCGGTCCTTCGTCTGGGCTGCGGGGATGTGCAGGCGCCCGGATCCGGCCGGTGAGGGTGGCCGGATCCGGGCCGAGGGGGGCTGGCTAGCGCCTGAGGAGGTCCGCCGCGCGTTCGGCGATGGCGTAGACCGTGGCGGCGATGTCGCCCGAGGGGATGGCGGGCATCACGGAGGCGTCGGCGATCCGGAGGCCGTCGACGCCGTGCACGCGCAGGTCCGTGTCGACGACGGCGAGGTCGTCGATGCCGATCCGGCACGTGCCGACGGGGTGCATGTACGAGGCCAGGGTGCTGCGCGCGTACGCCCGCAGGCCGGCGTCGTCCTTGACGTCGGGGCCGGGCGAGACCTCGTGCGCACGCCATCCGTCGAGGGCGCGCGCCCGGCCGATCTCCCGTGCCAGGAAGAGCGCTTCGACCATCGTGGTCAGGTCGCGTTCGTCGCCGTAGTAGTCCGGGTCCACCCGCGGCATGACGCCCGGTGCGGCGCTCGCGAGCCGTACGGAGCCGCGGCTGTACGGCCGCATCGGGGAGACCGCGATCCGGTACTCCTGCCCGTCCGGCACGTCCGGCGCCGGCGGGTCTCCCGGCGCGCCAGCCAGGAGCACCTGCACGTCGGGGTCGCGGATGCCGAGCCGGCTGCGGACCAGGCCGACGGCCTCGCCGTGGTTGCCGGTCCCGGGCGGAACGGGCCGGGCGGCGCGGTGGACGACGGCGGCCAGGGGGTGGTCGTGCAGGTTCGTCCCGACGCCCGGCAGGTCGAGGGCGACGTCGATGCCCATGTCCCGCAGGTGCGCCTTCGGGCCGACGCCGGAGAGCATCAGCAACTGCGCCGTACCGATGGTGCCCGCGGTGAGCACGACCTCGCCGCGGCACCCGACCGCGACGGTGCCGGTGCCGGTGCCGGTGCGGTCGGCGTGCCCGTACTCCACCCCGACGCACCGGCCGTCGCGCAGGAGCAGGCGGTGGACCAGGGCACCGGTCACCACGGTCAGGTTGGGGCGGTGCCGGGCGGGGGTGAGGTAGGCGTCGGCGGCGCTCTGCCGCCGGCCTCCGGCGATGTTGAGGTCGCTCCAGCCGAAGCCCTCCTCCAGACCGCCGGAGATGTCCGCCGCCCGCCGGTACCCGGTCTGGGTCGCCGCCGTCAGGAGCGCGGCCACGACCGGATGGGGCGGGCCGGCGGGCCCCACGGTCAGGGGGCCGCCGACGCCGCGCAGCACGGGGTCCCGCCCGGGGGCGTTCTCGCTGCGCTTGAAGTACGGGAGCAGGTCGTCGAAGCCCCAGCCCTTCGCACCTCCCGCGGTCCACGCGTCGTAGCCGGAGTGGTGACCGCGCACGAAGGTCATGGCGTTGACGGTGGACCCGCCGCCCAGGCCGCGGCCGCGCGCGAGGGGGGTGGTGGTGCCCGTCGCCGACTGCCGGACGGTGGTGTCGCCCCAGTTCGACTGCGTCCCCAGCGGCGTCGGCCAGGCGGGCGGCGACGCCGCCGCGGCCGGTGGCCGGTCGCCGCCCGCCTCCAGCAGGAGCACGCGTGCGCCGCCTCGTTCGGAGAGGCGCGCGGCGAGCACGCTGCCCGCGGTGCCGCCGCCGACGACCACGTAGTCGTAGCTGTCCGTTATCGCATGCATGGGTCACCTCTGACCGGCCACGTCCGGCGTTTCCGGTGATAGCTCGAATCGGCTAACACCGGACACGATAACGCCAACCGCTCATAGCCGGACAGAGCATCCTTTATCACCCCCATCACGAATTGATATGGCCCGAACCAGCCGAATCCCCCATGTCCGCTCGGGCCGTGAACCGCGCCTGCGGGCGCCGGTCCGCCGAGGAGGGGCCGGATGTCGTACGGAGTCCGGACTCGCCCGCCGCCGGGACAAGTTCATCGTCCGACGCCCTACCCAGGAATGAATGAAAGTTGTACGGTCCACGGGATCATGTCCCCTCACGGAGGTACTCGCCATGGCGTCAACGGGCGTACCCGACGTCCTCACCCGTGCCCGCACCATCGCACCGCCGGGCTGGAGCCGCTGGCTGGTACCGCCGGCCGCACTCTCCATCCACCTCGCCATCGGGCAGGCGTACGCCTGGAGCGTGTTCAAGCCCCCGCTGGAGTCCTCGCTCGGGCTGAGCGGCACCCAGTCCGCGCTGCCGTTCCAGCTCGCGATCGTCATGCTCGGGCTGTCGGCCGCGTTCGGCGGCACGCTCGTCGAGCGCAACGGGCCCCGGTGGGCCATGTGCGTCTCGGCCCTCTGCTTCTCCTCCGGCTTCCTCATCTCGGCCCTGGGCGCCGCCACGCGCCAGTACTGGCTGATCGTCCTCGGTTACGGCCTCGTCGGCGGCATAGGCCTCGGCATCGGCTACATCTCGCCGGTCTCCACGCTCATCAAGTGGTTCCCCGACCGCCCCGGGCTCGCCACCGGCATCGCCATCATGGGCTTCGGCGGCGGCGCGCTCATCGCGTCGCCCTGGTCGACGCAGTTGCTGTCCTCCTTCGGCGCCGACTCCTCCGGCATCGGGCAGACCTTCCTGGTGATGGGCCTGGTCTACGCGGTCTTCATGAGCTTCGGGGTGCTGCTGGTCCGGGTCCCCGCGGACGACTGGCGGCCGGCCGGCTGGACCCCGGCGGCCGACACCGTGCGCCCGCTCGTCACCACCGCGCAGGTGTCGGCGCGCAACGCGCTGCGCACCCCGCAGTTCTGGTGCCTGTGGGTGGTGCTCTGCATGAACGTGACGGCGGGCATCGGCATCCTGGAGAAGGCCGCGCCGATGATCACCGACTTCTTCGCGAACACCTCCACCCCGGTGACGGCCACCGCCGCCGCCGGTTTCGTCGGCCTGCTGTCGCTCGGCAACATGCTCGGCCGGATCACCTGGTCCTCCACCTCCGACCTGGTCGGGCGGAAGAACATCTACCGCCTCTACCTCGGCGCGGGGGCGCTGCTGTACCTGCTCATCGCCCTGCTCGGCGACGACTCCAAGCCGCTGTTCATCATCGCCGCCGCCGTCATCCTGTCCTTCTACGGCGGCGGGTTCGCCACCGTGCCCGCCTACCTCAAGGACCTCTTCGGGACGTACCAGGTGGGCGCGATCCACGGACGGCTGCTGACCGCCTGGTCCACGGCCGGCGTGCTCGGGCCGCTGATCGTGAACGCGATCGCCGACCACGAGAAGTCGGCGGGACGGACGGGGCCCGACCTCTACTCCACGTCCTTCGTCATCATGATGGTGCTGCTGGTGATCGGCTTCGTCGCCAACGAGCTGGTACGACCGGTCCATCCGCGCCACCATGACGGACCGTCCGCCGAGCCCAAGGCCACGACCGGACCCGAGTCGCAAGGAGCCGTCCGATGACCGCCCCGAACCCCGCGCCCACCGCCGACGCCTCCGCCGGGGGCGGCCGGCTGCCGCTCATGGTCGTCGCCTGGCTGTGGGTCGGCGCGCCCTTCGCCTACGGCGTCTACGAACTCGGCCTGAAGCTCAAGCAGTTGTTCACCGGCTGACCGGCTTCACCGCCGGCTCACGCCACGGGCCGCCCCGTCCGCACGGACCGGGCGGCCCCGTCACGCGCCGGACCCGCCGGGCGGCGACCACCGGCTTGGCGGCGAAACCCGTGGCGCAACGGGTCCGCGGGCGGCGGGCCGTGACCGCACCGACGGGTGCTGAGCGTGCCGGACGGGGGTATCCGGATCCCGTAGAGGACCGCGCGTTCCGTGCCGCGGAGCGGGCGCCGACCCACGGAGGAAGGAACCATGCCCCACAGCAGCGGTACCCGTACCGGCGCGAGCCCCGACACCCTGGGCCTCGTCGGCCTGATCTGCGCGGTCGCCGGATTCTTCGTTCTCGGCATCGTCCTCGGCCCGGCCGCGGTCGTGTGCGGCTGGCTCGCCATGGGCCGCACCTTCCGCGGCGCCAAGCCGGTGCTCCCGCTGATCGCCGTCGTCCTGGGCGCGATCGACACGCTCATCGCGCTCGTGTGGCTCACCGGCACCCACTGGACCGGCGGCGGCTTCATGTGAGCCGCGGCGCGGACCCGGCCGAGGGCACCACGGGGCCGGACGGGACGATGGTGCTCCCCCGTCCGGCCTTCGCCGTCCAGGAGCGCGTGTGCCCCTCCCCGACCCGTGCGCGGCGCCGCGTGCCGTCCCCGCCGTCCTCGCCGTCCTCGCCGCCGTCGTGGCCGCCCTGGCGCTGACCGCCGGGTGCGGCACCGGCGACCGCCCCTCCGCCGCCCCACGTGTGGTGCCGCCGGAGGCGGGGGCGTCCTTCGACTACCAGATCGGCGGCGGCTACCCGCCGCCGAAGGGCGTGCGCGTGGTCTCCCGCGACCGCGCGGACCGGCCCGCCCCGGGCGTCTACTCGGTCTGCTACGTCAACGCCTTCCAGGCCCAGCCCGGCGAGCTGTCCCGGTGGCGCGCCCGGAATCCGGGCCTGCTGCTGCGCGACGGGGACGGCGGGCTCGTCATGGACGACGAGTGGGACGAGGCGCTGCTGGACACCTCCACCGCCGCCGGGCGGACGGCGCTGGCGGAGATCGTCGGCGCCTGGATCGACGACTGCGCACGTCGCGGGTTCCAGGCGGTCGAGCCCGACAACCTCGACTCCTTCGAGCGCTCCGACGGCCTGCTCACGGCGGCCGACAACGCAGCGTTCGCCCGGCTGCTCGCCGCACGCGCCCATGCGGCGGGGCTGGCCGTCGCCCA
This sequence comes from Streptomyces sp. NPDC059718, assembly GCF_042733315.1. Classification (NCBI taxonomy): domain Bacteria; kingdom Bacillati; phylum Actinomycetota; class Actinomycetes; order Kitasatosporales; family Streptomycetaceae; genus Streptomyces; species Streptomyces sp. NPDC059718. The sequence goes on along the minus strand of NZ_JBHWGA010000036.1, from coordinate 56,380 downwards.
GAAGAACACCGCCGAGCTCCTCCCCCGCCGTGCCGCCATCGGCTTCGACTTCGCGGTCGCCGAGGAGTGCGGCGCGTACGACGAGTGCGGCCGGTACGCCTCCGCGTACGACGGCCGCGTCCTCGTCGTGACGTACGACGCCGCCGACTTCACGGCGACCTGCCGCCGCTGGGGCGCCCGCCTCGCGGTGGTGCTCCGCGACCGCGACGTCGCGCCCGCCAGGGAGCCGGGCCACGTCTTCCGTACCTGCTGACGGCCGCGCCAGGGCCCGCTGCCGGACCCGTCAGGCGGGGCAGGGCGGCGACGCCCCCTCCCCCGAGGACCTGGCGCGGCTGGCGTGGCGGAGGACGGGGATCGGTCCCCACCGGCGCCTGGGGTTCGGCGTCGTGGACCTCTGCGGGGAGCGCGCCACCGGCCGGCCGCCACGCCCGCGGTCAGGACGTGGTCACGGCGTACCAACGGCCGTCCCGCTGGTGGACCAGGTGGTGGGCGGCGAGGCTGTCGATGTGCCGTGCGATGGTCGCGGGCTGGTAGCCGACGCTGGCGCTCAGGGCGTCGATGGTCGTCCCGTCGCTCCCGGCCGCGCGGAGTTCCTGGAGGGTCTTGAGCGCCGTGCGGGCGAGGCCGGACTCCTCGGGGCGGGGCTCGGCGGGAGCCGGCACGGCGGCCGCGGCAGGCGTCCGGGCAGACGCCGGGGCCGGGGCCGGAACCGGCGCCGGGGGCCGGGCGGTCGACGCTCCCGGAGGCGCGGACGGGGCGGGGACGGGGGCGGGTACCGCGGTGCCGGAAGGGGCGGGCGGGACCGGCGAGGCCACCGGGGCGGCCGCCGGGGCGGTACGGACGGGGGCGACGGGCCTCGGCGTGCGATTGACCGTGCGGTGCTTGCGGCCCTTCTGGTGACGGCGGGTGCTCATCGGGCGGACCTCCTTCACTGTGATCTTGAAGGGCCAACGGGGGACCGCCGCCGGAGTCACGCAGATGCGTGCATGCGGGGGACCCCGGGGCGCCCGGGGAATGTGCGGCGGCACCGCCGCCGTTGCACCGGATCCGGACGGACCCGAGGAAGGGAAGACCATGCCCCCCACGGACAGCCGCCGCGGTCACCGCGTGGACGCGGTACCCGGCACCCAGCACGTGACCGTCACGATCGACGGCAAGGTCGTGGCCGAGACCCGGCGGCCGGTACTGGTCCACGAGACCGGTCTGCCGGTGCGCTACTACATCCCGCCGCAGGACGTGGACCTCGCGCTCTTCCGCGCCAGCGACACCAACACCACCTGCCCCTACAAGGGCGTCGCCTCCTACTGGTCGTACGGCGGCCACAACGACGTCGCCTGGGTCTACGAGGAGCCGCTCGCGTCGGTGCCCGAGATCACGGGCCATCTCTCCTTCTACGACACCGTGGCCGCCGTCGCCGTCGAGGACGCCTGACCGGGCGGACGGTGCGCGGGCGCGCACCGTCCGTCACGACGTCCCGGAGCGTGCCCGCGGCCTGCGGCGGGTCCCCGGCCGCAGGTGCAAGCACGACTGTTCGGTTTACTGCGCACGACGGCCGCCGGGGAGCAATGATGGTCACATGGCGAATCCGACGATCCTGACCGTCGACGACGATCCGGCCGTGTCCCGTGCCGTGGCCCGGGACATCCGCCGCAGGTACGGGGACCGCTACCGGGTGGTGCGGGCCACCTCCGGGGACGAGGCCCTGAGCGCGCTGCGGGAGATCAAGCTGCGAGGGGAACAACTCGCGGTGATGCTCGCCGACTACCGCATGCCGAAGATGAACGGGGTGGAGTTCCTCGAGGCGGCGATGGACCTCTTCCCGCTGGCCCGGCGTGTGCTGCTCACGGCGTACGCCGACACCAGCGCGGCCATCGACGCGATCAACGTCGTCGACCTCGACCACTACCTGCTGAAGCCGTGGAGCCCGCCGGAGGAGAACCTCTACCCGGTGATCGACACCCTGCTCGACGCGTGGATCACCACGCCGGACCCGACGGCGTCCGAGACCCGCGTGGTCGGCCACCGCTGGTCCGCGCCCTCGTTCAAGGTGCGCGACTTCCTCACCCGCAACCTGGTGCCCTACCGCTGGCTGCCCGCGGAGGAGCCCGAGGCCGGGCAGTTGCTGACCGCGGCCGGGCTGACGGCCACCGACGTGCCGCTGGTGGTCACCGCGGACGGGACGACCCTGGTGCGGCCCACGGAGGCGGAGCTCGCCGCCCACGTGGGGCTGAGCACCGTCCCGGCCTCCGACTTCTACGACCTGGTGGTGGTCGGCGGCGGCCCGGCGGGACTGGGCGCGGCGGTGTACGGCGCGTCCGAGGGTCTGCGCACGGTGCTGGTGGAGCGCCGGGCGACCGGCGGCCAGGCGGGGCAGAGCAGCCGCATCGAGAACTACCTCGGCTTCCCGGACGGCGTCTCCGGCGCCCAGTTGACCGACCGGGCCCGCCGGCAGGCGACGAAGTTCGGGGCGGAGATCCTCAGCACCCGGGAGGTGGTCACGCTGGAGGCGGTGGGCAGTGGAAGGGTGCTGTCCTTCGGTGACGGCTCGTCCATCGCGGCGCACACGGTGGTGCTGGCGACCGGGGTGTCCTACCGGCGGCTCGAAGCGCCGGGGCTGGCGGAGTTCACCGGCGCCGGGGTCTTCTACGGCTCGGCGATGACCGAGGCCATGAACTGCGCGGGCCAGGAGGTCTACATCGTCGGCGGGGCCAACTCGGCCGGGCAGGCGGCCGTCTACTTCTCCCGCAACGCGTGCCGGGTCCACCTGCTGATCCGCGGCGCGGACCTGCGGCGTTCGATGTCGCAGTACCTGATCGACCAGATCGCGGCCATCGACAACATCAAGGTCAGCCCCTGCACCGAGGTCGTCGGCGGCAAGGGCGGCGACCACCTGGAGCAACTGATGCTCCGCGACGCGAAGACCGGCACGGTGACCACCGTCGACGCCTCGTTCCTGTTCGTCTTCATCGGCGCCGAACCCCGCACGGACTGGCTGGAGGGTGTCGTGGAGCGTGACCGGCGCGGCTTCGTGGTCACCGGCCCCGACCTGATCGGCGGCGGCAAGCGGCCCGCGGGCTGGCCGCTCCCCCGTGACCCGTACCACCTGGAGGCCAGCGTGCCGGGTGTCTTCGCCGCCGGTGACGTGCGGGCGGAGTCGGTCAAGCGGGTGGCCTCCGCGGTCGGCGAGGGCGCGATGGCCGTATCCCTGGTGCACCGGTATCTGGAGGCGCAGTGACCACGACGGACCGGCTCGGGCCGGAGCAGCTGCGGACCCTGTTCCTGTTCGAGTCGCTCGGCGCGAAGGAACTGGACTGGCTGGGCGAACAGGGCCGGGTGGAGCGGGTCCCGGCGAACAACCCCGTGTACGCCGAGGGCGATCCGGCGACCTGCTTCTACGTGCTGCTCAGCGGCACGGTGTCGCTGGGCCGCCTGGTCCACGGCGACGTGGTGGAGGTCAACCGCACCGACCTGCGGGGCGTGTACGCCGGGGCGACGCAGGCGTACCTCGGGGACCGGGTGGAGCAGACGTACCCCAACTCGCTGAAGGCGGTCACCGACTGCGAGTTCTTCGTGATCCCGGCCGAGGAGTTCGCCGGGGCGATGCGCTCGTGGTTCCCGATGGCGGTGCACCTGCTGGAGGGGGCGTTCTTCGGCTACCGCAAGCAGAACACGATCGTCGGGGAGCGCGAGCGGCTGCTGGCGCTGGGCTCGCTGTCCGCCGGGCTCACCCATGAGCTGAACAATCCGGCCGCCGCCGCGGTGCGCGCCACCTCGGCGCTGCGCGACCGGGTGGCCGGGATGCGGCACAAGCTGGCGATGATCGCGGACGGCCGGCTCGACACCCGGCAGCTGCACCAGCTGGTCGAGCTGCAGGACGCCGCGATCAAGCGCATGGCGTCGGCGCCCGAGCGGTCGGCGCTGGAGGCGGCCGACGCCGAGGACGAACTGACGGACTGGCTCGAGGACCACGGCGTCAACGGCTCCTGGGAGCTGTCCTCGACGCTGGTCGCGGGCGGTGTGGACGCCGAGTGGCTGGACTCCGTGGTCGACGCGGTCGGCGAGGACCGGCTGGAGGCGGCGATCCGCTGGCTCACGTACACCCTCGACACCGAACTGCTCATGGGCGAGATCGACGACGCCGTCACCCGGATCTCCGGACTGGTGGGGGCCGCGAAGCAGTACTCGCAGCTCGACCGGGCCCCGCAGCAGACGGTGGACGTCCACGCGCTGCTCGACGCGACGCTCACGATGCTCCACGCGAAGATCCCCGGCGGGGTGCGGGTCGTGAAGGAGTACGACCGCAGCCTGCCGCAGATCCAGGCGTACGGCGCCGAGCTCAACCAGGTGTGGACCAACCTCATCGTCAACGCCCTGGACGCCATGGACGGTTCGGGCACCCTGACACTGCGCAGCTCGTGGGACGGCCCGGACCGCCTGGTGGTGGAGGTGGGCGACACCGGTCCCGGCATCTCCCCGGAGATCCGGCCGCGGATCTTCGAGCCGTTCTTCACCACCAAGCCGGTGGGCGAGGGCACCGGCTTGGGCCTGGACATCTCGTACCGCATCGTGGTCAACAAGCACCACGGCGACATCCGGGTCGCGTCGAGCCCCGGCGACACGCGCTTCACCGTGTGCCTGCCGGTCGCCCAGCCCGAGAGGCAGCCGGGGGACGCGGAGCGGACGGGCTGAGCCCTCCCCCTGACCGCGGGGCGGTTCAGGCCACCGGGCTCTTCGGGAGCGTCCGGGCGCGGTCGCGGCCGAGGGGCAGCTGTCCGTCGGCCGCGCTCTTCAGCGACCGCAGGGCCAGCAGCAGCACACCGATGTCGTCGATGAGGATCGGATCCGGCAGCAGGTCCACCGGGCACACCAGGTAGACCACCGCGGCCCAGAAGGCCAGCTTGCCCGAGCGCGGCACGTCGGCGCTGCGCAGCAGGGCGCGGATCCGCGCCATCTTCACCACGAGCACCACGGCCACCACGAGCATCACCACGACAGCCGCCGCGACGATCACCAGGGCCGTGGTCGACCAGTCACCCAGGTCCATGTCTGCCTCCCTCGCTCCCGTGTACCCGTCCGCCGTGCGCGGAAACGGTACCTGACCCGGACGGACGGTGCCGCCGGATGGTGCCGGTCAGCCGGCGGTAGGCCTCGCGCATCTCGTGGCGGGCGAAGTCCTCGCGGACGTCGATGAGGGCGCCGTGGGAGGCGGTGGGGTCGACCGTGAAGCGGTCGTGCCAGCCACCTCCCGAGGCGATGATCACGGGGGCGTCGACCCCGTCGAACTGGTCGGCGGTGATGTCGACACGCAGGCCGTTCTTCTCGATCCACGCGTGGGAGGCGCGGTTCTCCCAGGCACTGACGTAGGTCCACACGCCCTGGCCGTTCTCGTACAGGTACTGGCCGAGGAGGATCGAGGCGTCCCCGCACGAGCCGTACGGGAAACGCTCCAGGGAAACCAGTCCCGGGTCGGGGCAGTCGACGATCGCCTGCCGGAACCCGAGGGCCAGTGTGCGGAGTTCGGACACCTGCGGAGTCTAACCCGTGAAGATCATCTGTGGGACCCGTGGAGCCGGCCCTTCTGCCGGACGCCGACCCGGGCGGCGGAAAGCGCGGGGACGCGTAGGAACGGGGGCATGGTGGTGGCAGCGGCCGGAACCGGTACCCGAGCCGGTTCCGGCTGCTGCGGCGGCAGTCAACCGAGCGGCCCGGATGACGTCAAGACTTCACGTCAAGATTGGTGCGGGGAGCTTCGGGCGGCCCGGAAGGGGCTGCTCGCGTTCAAGTTCCGAACAGATGAGACTCCCTGCAGGTCACGGCGACGTAAGGGCCTGCAGCGGCAGCCGAGCTGTTAACCCGTCAGAAACACTTTCTGCGAGGACTCTTGACCGCGACTTCTGTCACGTCTTAACTCACGCCCTAAATTAAGTCGTGAGGCTGACACAGGAGTTCCTATGAGACCCGAAGTCAATGCCGCCCGCCGCAGACCCCTGGGGCTGATCGCCCTCCTGGCGGTGCTGCTCGCCCTGATCACCGTCCCGGCCGGACCGCTCACCGGGGCCCACGCCGCCGCCTGCGGCACCGCCAATGCCGCACAGGGCAGGACCGCCACCGCCTCCTCCACCGAGAACGGCTCCTTCACCGCCGGCGGCGCCGTCGACGGCAACGCCGGAACCCGCTGGTCCAGCGCCTTCAGCGACCCCCAGTGGATCCAGGTGGACCTCGGCGGCTCCCAGAGCGTCTGCGAGGTCGTCCTCACCTGGGAGGCCGCCTACGCCAAGGCCTACCAGATCCAGCTCTCCGCCAACGGCACCGACTGGACCACGGTCGCCTCCACGACCACCGGTGCCGGCGGCACCGAGACCCGCGCCGTCAGCGGCACCGGCCGCTACCTTCGCGTGTACGGCACCACCCGCGCCACCGCATACGGCTACTCGCTGTGGGAGCTCGCCGTGCACACCACCGACGGCGGCACCGGCCCGGTGATCCCCGGCGGCGGCGACCTCGGCCCGAACGTCCTGGTCTTCGACCCCTCGACCCCGGGCATCCAGGCCAAGCTGGACCAGGTCTTCCAGCAGCAGGAGTCCGCGCAGTTCGGCACCGGACGCTACGCGCTGCTGTTCAAGCCCGGCACCTACAACAACATCAACGCCAACATCGGCTTCTACACCTCGATCGCCGGGCTCGGCCTCTCCCCCGACGACACCACCTTCAACGGCGACGTGACCGTGGACGCCGGCTGGTTCAACGGCAACGCCACCCAGAACTTCTGGCGCTCCGCGGAGAACCTCGCCCTCAACCCGGTCTCGGGTACCGACCGCTGGGCCGTCGCCCAGGCCGCGCCCTTCCGCCGCATGCACGTCAAGGGCGGCCTCAACCTCGCGCCCAACGGCTACGGCTGGGCCAGCGGCGGCTACATCGCCGACAGCAAGATCGACGGCACCGTGGGCCCGTACTCGCAGCAGCAGTGGTACACCCGCGACAGCTCGGTCGGCGGCTGGACCAACGGCGTGTGGAACATGGTCTTCTCCGGCGTCCAGGGCGCTCCCGCGCAGAGCTTCCCCAACCCGCCGTACACCACGCTCGACACCACCCCCGTCTCCCGTGAGAAGCCCTTCCTCTACCTCGACGGCAACGACTACAAGGTCTTCGTGCCGGCCAAGCGCACCAACGCCCGCGGCACCAGCTGGGGCAACGGCGCGCCGCAGGGCTCGTCGATCCCGCTGAGCCAGTTCTACGTGGTCAAGCCGGGCGCGACGGCCGCCACCATCAACGCCGCGCTCGCCCAGGGCCTCAACCTGCTGTTCACCCCGGGCATCTACCACGTCGACCAGACCATCAACGTCACCCGCGCCGACACGGTCGTGCTGGGCCTCGGCCTCGCGACCGTCATCCCCGACAACGGCGTCACCGCCATGAAGGTCGCCGACGTCGACGGAGTGAAGCTGGCCGGCTTCCTGATCGACGCCGGTGCGGTCAACTCCCAGGTGCTGCTCCAGGTCGGCCCGCAGGGCGCGGCCGCCGACCACGCCGCCAACCCGACGACCGTGCAGGACGTCTTCATCCGCATCGGCGGCGCCGGACCGGGCAAGGCGACCACCAGCATGGAGGTCAACAGCGACGACACCGTCATCGACCACACCTGGATCTGGCGCGCCGACCACGGCGCCGGAGTGGGCTGGGACACCAACCCGGCCGACTACGGCCTGCGCGTGAACGGCGACGACGTCCTGGCCACCGGCCTGTTCGTCGAGCACTTCAAGAAGTACGACGTCCAGTGGAGCGGCGAGCGGGGCAGGACGGTCTTCTTCCAGAACGAGATCGCCTACGACGCCCCCAGCCAGGCCGCCATCCAGAACGGCGCGACGAAGGGCTGGGCCGCCTACAAGGTGGACGACTCGGTGAACACCCACGAGGCCTGGGGCCTGGGCAGCTACTGCAACTTCACCACCGATCCGACGATCCGCATGGACCACGGCTTCGAGGTCCCGGTGAAGTCCGGGATCAAGATGCACGACGTCCTGGTGGTCTCCCTGGGCGGCATGGGCCAGTACGACCACGTCATCAACAGCACCGGTGCCGCGACCTCCGGCACCTCGACCACGCCGTCCACGGTGGTCTCGTTCCCCTGACGGCACACCGGGCAGGGGTGCCCCGTCCTCCGGCGGGGCACCCCCTCCGCCGTCCTCAGGCGGCCGGCCGGCGCCGGGAGTGCAGCACGTCGCCCACGGCGACCGCCGCCGCCATGGCGAGCCCCGCCACCGGCACCGCCGCACTCCCGCAGAAGGTGCTCGCGAGCACCACCAGGGCACAGGCGGGCAGCACCGCGTGCTCGGCGAACCCGCGCTTGGCGCTGCGGGAGTGGATCAGCCAGACCGTCAGCAGGAAGAGCGCGGTCGGCAGCGTGGCGGCGGCCGCGGCGGCCGTCTGCGAGATGTGCGCCTTGTGCACGGCCTGCTCGACCACCACCTCCAGCCCCGCGCCGATGGCGGCGGCCGAGCCGAAGACGAGGTAGTGCCCGTAGCCCCACAGGAACGCCCGCGCGCTGCTGGTGAGGTGCTGGTGGATGGGGATGGCGAAGTAGATCCAGTAGGCGCAGAAGACGATGAGCAGTCCCCCGATGGCGACGGGCAGCAGCTCGCCGAGCGCGGTGGACTCGTCGAGGGCGGACTGCACGGCCACCGTCGCGGCGGCCACCGACTCACCGAGCACGATGATGGTGAAGAGGCCGTAGCGCTCGGAGATGTGGTGCGGGTGCCAGGTGGTGCGCTGCGCCCGCTCGGCCCAGGCGGGCACCGCGAGTTCCGCGACGGCCAGGATCAGGAAGCCCCAGTTCCACAGCCCGCCGACGGGCTGGAGCAGCAGGATGACCCATCCCACCTGGACGACGACCAGACCGGCGGCGTAGCTCAGCGCCGTGGTCCGTGCCGGTCCGGCCGCGTTGCGTGCCGCGCGCAGCCACTGGAAGGCGAGTGCGACGCGCATGATGATGTAGCCGGCCACGGCGATCGAGAAGTCGTTGGCGTCGAAGGCGCGGGGAACCCCGGCCGCCAGGACCAGGACGCCGGTGATCTGGACGAAGGTGGCGATGCGGTAGGGCACGTCGTCGGTGTCGAAGGCCGAGGCGAACCAGGTGAAGTTCATCCACGCCAGCCAGATCGCGAAGAAGACCAGGCAGTAGCCGAGGACACCGCGCCCGGCATGACCCTCGGCGACCGCGTGCACCAGCCGGGCGCCGGCCTGGGCGACCGCCACCACGAAACAGAGGTCGAAGAGCAGTTCCAGCGGGGTGGCGACCCGGTGCGGCTCGTGCGGGTCGCGGGCCGTCATCCGGACCAGCGGGCGGAAGCGGCGGTCCGGCGCCACGTGATCGTGATCGGTCATCCGCGCATCGTAGGCGGTGCGCACGTGCCCGCGCCCGAAGGGACCGGGCGCGGGCACGTGGCGGGGGACGGGGTGGAGGTCAGGCGCAGCCGTCCTGGAGCAGTCCGGCCCGCAGCCGGGCCAGGGTGCGCGAGAGCAGCCGGGAGACGTGCATCTGCGTGCAGCCCATGATCTCGCCGATCTGGGCCTGCGTCAGTTCCTCCACGTAGCGCAGATGGAGCAACTGCCGGTCGCGTTCGCCGAGCTCGACGACGAGCGGCGCGAGGGAGCCGAGGTCCTCGACGAGTTCCATGGCGGGGTCGACCGCGCCGATGAAGTCGGCGAGCACGGTCTCGCCGTCGTCGCCGTCGTCGCCGTTCATGGCGGCGTCGAGGGAGGAGGCGGTGTAACCGTTGGAGGCCACCTGGGCCTCGACCACCTCGGCCTCGGAGATGTCCATGAGCGCCGCGAGCTCGCTCACCTTGGGGGCGCGGCCCAGCCGGGAGGACAGCTCGTCCCGGGCGCGGGCCAGCTCCACCCGGCGCTCCTGGAGGCGGCGCGGCACGTGCACGGCCCAGGTGGTGTCGCGGAAGAACCGCTTGATCTCACCGACGATGTACGGCACCGCGAAGGTGGTGAACTCGACCTCGCGCGAGATGTCGAACCGGTCGATGGCCTTGATCAGCCCGATCGTGCCGACCTGGACGATGTCCTCCATCTCGTCGCTGCGGTCGCGGAAGCGCCTGGCCGCGAACCGCACGAGCGACATGTTCATCTCGATCAGGGTGTTGCGGGCGTACTGGTGTTCGTGAGTGCCCTCCTCGAGCACCGTCAGGCGCTCCAGGAAGAGCTTGGACAGCCGGCGCGCGCTCGTGGGGGCCACGCTGCTCGGGTCGGTGATCTGCGGCAGTACGTCGACCTCGGGGCTCTCGACCCCGGTGCTCGTCCCGCTCACGTGGGCGATCACGGCTCCTCCTCGCACCTCTGCACCTCTACGTCATGTTCCCGTACGTTGCCCCTCGGGTACCCCCTCCTCCGCGAAGCATTCCCCCCGATCCCGGAAGAACGTGAATCGCGCCAAAGGCAGCGTAGGACCGGCCAGTAGGGGCAGACCACAGAGGGACCGATGATGCCTACGGGGTGATCGTGCGTGTACAGCATTGACCTAGACGCGGAAGGCGGGGGGAGCGTGCGGCCCGCCACTGCGGACCGGCCGCTGCCCACCACCATCGGCGAGGCGCGTGACTTCGCCCGCGCCCGGCTCAGAGGCGTGGATCCGGAGCGGGTCGAGGACTGCCTGCTGGTCGTCTCCGAACTGGTCACCAACGCCTTCCGGTACGGCGGCGGGCTGGCGGCCCTCGACGTGGTGGCGGTACCGGACGCGATCCGCGTCTCCGTCCAGGACCACAACGACCGGCTGCCGGCCACGCCCCAGCCCTCCGACCGCTTCCTGCCCGGCGGCTACGGCCTGCGCCTGGTGCGCCGGCTGGCCCGGGACTTCCGGGTGACGCTCCTGCGCGCGGGCGGCAAGGTCATCCACGTGAACCTGCCGCGCTGACGCACCGTCACCTCCCGACGTCGTACGTGTGGACGAACGGATTGCGGAAACACGCACCGTGAGCACACCAAGGACCCGCATCAAGGTCAGTTCGAATGCCGGGGCCCGACGACGGCCCCCAGGAGGCACACCATGACCACGGGCATCATCATCGGGGCGGTCGTCCTCGTTGTCCTGATCGTCCTCGCCGCGGCCGTCATGCCGCGGCGCGGCGGCGGCACGGGGCAGCTCAGGCGCCGCTTCGGACCGGAGTACGAACGCACGGTCGCCCGGCACGACGGCGACACGGACGCGGCGCACCGGGAGTTGCAGGAGCGTATCGACCGGCACGGCGGCCTGGCCCCGGAGCCGCTGAGCGCACGTCAGGCCGAGGAGTACCGCGCCCGGTGGGCCGCCCTGCAGGAGCGGTTCGTCGACTCCCCCGCGCAGGCGGTGCAGGAGGCGTCGAAGCTGCTGGACCGGCTGGCGCACGACCGCGGCTTCCCGGAGCACACCTCGGGCGAGCAGATCGACGCCCTGTCGGTCCACCGCCCGCGGCACCTCCAGGCCTACCGCGACCTGCGCGGGGTCTCGGAACCCCGGAACGACGGTGACCGCACCGCGGCGGACACCGAGGAACTGCGCGCTCGGTTGCTCCACGCCCGGGCGCTGTTCGACGACCTCATCGCGGTGGACAAGGAGCCCCGCACCACCTCGCGCGAGGACGGCGCAGGCGACACGGGCTCCGGCCGACGCGGCTCCCACCGCTTCCACATGCCGACCTGGAGCAGCCGATGAATCCCACGCACGAGCACCGCGACACCGACAGCATCGACGAGACCGACGGCACCGGCACCGGCACCGGCACCGGCCGCGAGATACGCAACGGCCCGGCCGAGGCCTCTGCCGAGCGGACCCCCGACGAGCGGACGTCCCCCGCGGCCGGCGGCACCCGCGAACCGCAGTCCCCCCAGGCACCGCAGACCACGGGGAAGAAGGGCGGGGCGCCTGGCGCGCAACGGCCCGCCGGATGGTCGCGGCCCGAGGAAGCCGGCAAGCCCTCGGCAGCCGAGAGGCCCGCGACGGTCGGCAAGCCCGCGGCAGCGGACAAGCCCGGCGACGCGGAGCGGCCCGCGGCGGCCCGGCGGCCGGCGCAGGACGGGCGGGTGCCCGCCCCCGGCACGCCGCCGCGGGTGGACGGCGCGGTGGACAAGCTGCAGCAGCGCCTGCAGCACGCGGTCGGCGGCTTCGTCGACGAGCCGCGCCACGCCGTCGAGGAGGCCGACGAGGTCCTCGGCGAGGCCACCGAGCGGCTGGTCGAGGAACTGCGCAGCCGGCGCGACGAACTGCGCTCGGGCTGGCGGGCCGGCGAGCACGACGACGGCGACACCGAGCGGCTGCGCGTGGCCCTGCGGGGCTACCGCGACCTCGTCGACCGCGTCCTGCACGTCTGAGGACCGCGCGACGTGAACGCCGTGGCCGGGAAACCCGAGGGTTGCCCGGCCACGGCGTTCACGCGTCCCGCGTCGCGGCTCAGTCGCCCGTGTGCCGGTACCGGGCCCAGAACGGCAGTCCGTACCAGCAGACCAGGTACCAGACCAGGACCCCGGCGACGAGCCACGGCACATAGGCGTCGTGCGTGGCGGCCCGCAGCACCAGGAGCAGCGCCGAGGTCATCGTCGCCAGCAGCAGCACGAGTCCGACGAAGGTGAGCCGCGAGGCCCAGCGCACGGCCTGCGGCTTGATGCGGCGGCCGGAGACGATCCGGTGGAAGGAGACCGGGCCGATCAACGCCCCGGTCGCGCAGGCGCCGAGCACGACCGTGACGATGTAGATCGTGTGGTCGGTGGTGCCGAGCCGCTGGTAGTGCGGGGTGAAGACGACCGTCAGCAGGAAGCCGAAGAGGATCTGCACGCCCGTCTGGGCGACCCGCACCTCCTGGATGAGCTCGCTCCACTTCCGGTCGGCGCGCTCGTCCTCGGTCTCGTCGCGCCCGTCTCCCGGGCCGGTCCGGCCGTCCGCGTCGTCCCTGGCCATGGCACCCTCCCACTCCTCGGTCGTGCACCTCATAGGTGACTTACCATCAGGAACCCCTGTCGCGCGCGCCGTGCCCGGGACACGACGAGGACGGCGACCGGGCCGGTCGCCGTCCCGCACACGGTCCGGCCGCCCCGGGGCGGGGCGGCCGGACCGCGGTGCTCACCGCCGCGCCTTGCTCCGCGACAGCAGGCTCACTCCGACGGCCGCGAGGCCGATCTGTATCAGCCACTCGATCCAGTCGACGCCGTCGGTGTCGGCGACGCCGAACCCCTGGGCGATCGCGCTGCCGATGAAGGCCGCCACGATGCCGACGACGATCGTCCACAGCACTCCGATCGGCTGCCGCCCCGGCGCCACCAGACGCCCCAGCACACCGACGACCAGACCGATCACGATGGCACTGATGATGCTCGAGATCTCCATCTCCACCTCAACCCCAACCTCGTCCGGCCCCTGGCCGGAAGTGTGTTCGCACCACGCGGATACCCCGGGCCGGGCGCTCCACGCAGCCGCGCGCCCCGGTGTCGCCTGGTGTGTTCCGCCCACGACGGGGCACCCGGTGGACCGGAGCACTTGGGGCAGGGAGGCCGGTGTGGGCACGACGGTGGGTAGGGGCGCGGTACGGCCCGGGACGCAGGGGAAGAAGGCGATCCGCGCCGGGGCGCGGGCGGGCCTCACGGCGCGCGGGGTCATCTACGCGCTGCTGGGCGTGCTGGCCCTGCAGGTCGCCTTCGACGGGTCCTCGGAACAGGCCGACCGGGGCGGCGCGGTCGCCCGCCTGGCGGCGCAGCCCTTCGGCGGGTTCCTGGTCTGGGCCCTGGCGGTGGGGTTCGCCGGGATGACGCTGTGGCGCTTGTCGGAGGCCGCGTTCGGCACGGCGGGACCGGACGGGGACAAGGCCGGCAAGCGGCTGATGTCCGCGGCCCGCGCGGTCTTCTACGCCTTCGTGACGTACTCCGTGGTGACCTTCGCGGTGGACGGCTCCTCCGGGGGCGGGTCGAGCGACGAGACCTCCAAGGACGTCACCGCGCACGCCCTGGACTGGCCCATGGGCCGCTGGCTGGTGGGGGCGGCGGGCCTGGTCCTGGCGGGGGCCGGGGGGTGGATCGCGGTGCGGGCCCTGCTGCGGAAGTTCCGCAAGCACCTGCGGACGGGGGCGATGTCGCCGCGGGTCCGCAGGGTGGTCGACTTCCTCGGGGTGGCCGGCGGGGCCAGCCGGGGCGTGGTGTTCGCCGCCGCGGGCTGCTTCGTCGTCGTCGCGGCGGTGCGCTTCGACCCGGACCGGGCGAAGGGGCTGGACGACACGCTGCGCACGTTCCGGGACACCCCCGCCGGGCCGTGGCTGCTGGCCGTGGTCGCGGTGGGCCTGGGGCTGTTCGGGGTGTTCTCCTGGGCGATGGCCCGCTGGCGGAGGGTCTGAGCGGCGGCGGGCCGCCGGTGCCGGGCGCGGTTCAGCGGCCCGGGAGCTTGACCACCGTCACGAAGAAGTCGTCGATCTGCCGGACCACCTCGATGAACCGGTCGAAGTCCACCGGCTTGGTCACGTACGCGTTGGCGTGCAGCGTGTAGCTGCGCAGGATGTCCTCCTCGGCCTCGGAGGTGGTGAGGACGACGACCGGGATGGTGCACAGGTCGGCGTCGGCCTTGATCTCGGCGAGCACCTGACGGCCGTCGAAGCGGGGCAGGTTGAGGTCGAGGAGGATCAAGCCGGGGCGCGGCGCGCCGGCGTGGGCGCCGCGCCGGTTGAGGAAGTCCAGGGCCTCCTCGCCGTCCCGCACGACGTGCAGGACGTTGCGGACCTTGTTCTCCTGGAACGCCTCGCGGGTCATCAGTTCGTCGCCGGGGTCGTCCTCGACGAGCAGCACGATGATCGGTTCCGGTTCCTGCAGGTTCACGCGGATCCTTCCTGCGGTACGGGTTCCCGCTCGGCGGCTGCCGGCAGGGCGGCGAGGACCAGCACGATCCGGTCCTGGGCCCTCGGCCGCGCGCGGACGGCGGTCACGGCGAGGGGTTCCAGGTGAGGTGGACCACGGCCAGGTCGTCGTCCAGGCCGCCGTGGTCGGCGGCCAGGGCCTCGGCGCGCGCGATCAGGGTGTCGACGAACTCCGAGGGGGGCAGGGTGGCGTGCTGCCTGGCCAGTGCGAGCAGGCCCTCCTCACCGAGCCGGCCCTGGTCGGTGCGGCCCTCGAACAGCCCGTCCGTGAAGAGCATCAGCGACTGCCCGGGACGCAGTTCCAGGCGGCCCTCGGGCCACTCCCCCACGCCGGGCACCACGCCCAGCGCGGGCCCGCGGGGCGGCTCGGTGTACTCGACGGTGCGCTCAGGGGTCAGGTTGAGCAGTCCGTGGTGGCCGGCCCGCCACACCCGGGCGGTACGGCGGTCGGGGGCGAGGGTGAGGATGGTGGCCGTGGCGAAGATCTCGGGGGCGGCGCGTTCGGCCACCAGCACCTGTTCCAGCAGGGCGAGTTGCCGCGCGCCCTCGACCCCGGTCAGGACCAGGGTGCGCCAGGCGATGCGCAGTCCGACGCCGAGCGCGGCCTCGTCGGGCCCGTGCCCGGAGACGTCCCCGATGAGGGTGTGGACGACGCCCTCGGTGGTCTCCACGACGTCGTAGAAGTCCCCGCCGAGCAGGGAGTCGGCCCGGCCGGGGCGGTAACGGGGCGTGACGGTCACGTCCTTGGTGCGCAGCATGGGCAGCGGGAGCAGTCCGCGCTCCAGGCGGGCGTTCTCCTGAGCCCGCATCTGGCTGGCCCGCAGGGCGAGCGCCGCGCGTTCGGCCTGCTTGCGTTCGACGGCGTAGCGCAGCGCGCGGCCGAGGAGTTCGCCCTCGACGCGCCCCTTGACCAGGTAGTCCTGCGCCCCGGCGGAGAGCGCGGCGAGGCCGGTCCGTTCCTCGGCGAGACCGGTCAGCACGACGACGGCGGCGCGGTCGGTGAGCGACAGGGCCCGGCCGAGGGCGTCGAGGCCCTGGCCGTCGGGCAGGTGCAGGTCGAGCAGGACGCAGTCGGCGGGGCGGGCGGCGAGTTCGGTGCCGGCCTCGGCCAGCGTGCGCACCCAGCGCAGTTCGACGGGCACCCCGCTGTCGGCGACCAGTTCCTCGACGAGCAGCGCGTCCCCCGCGTCGTCCTCGACGAGGAGGACGGACAGCCGGCCGCGCCGGCCGTCGCCCTGTCTGGGGATGACGCCCTCGGGGGGCGTCAGCGTGTTGCCTTCCACATCGTCTCCCCACCCCTGCGGTGCCCCACGTGGGGCGATGGGATCGTACGCGACCGGCACCCTGGCCGGATGCCCTTTGGGACTGTGCCGATCATCTTCGATCATTGCCGTTTGGCAACAGTAGTCGAACGCAACAATTGCACGGAGAGCGCCCCGCCGGCCAACGTCCCCGGCGCCGGACGCACGGCGGGGAGCGCGGGCCGGACGGCTACGCGGTGTGGCTGCGGTCGCCGGGGAGCGGCCGTACGGCACCGAGCCCCGTCGCCTCGGCGGCGCAGCGGAACGCGGTCAGCCCCTCCAGCAGCGCGCGCCGGGCACGTTCGGGCATCGCGGCGACGACCGTCGCCAGTTCCTGCTCCCGGCGTTCCCGCAGCCGGGCGAGGAAGGCGGCACCTCGCGGCGTCAGCCACAGGCACACCTCCCGGCGCGAGGTGGGGCTGGCGTCCCGGGTGAGGTACCCCACCGCCTGCAGCCGGTCGCAGAGCCGGCTCACCGCGGGCGGCGCGGCACCCAGGACGTCGCACAGCGTCCTCAGGTTGATCCCCTCGTTGCCCTCCAGCGCGAACAGCACGCGCAACTGCGAGGGCGGCACGGGTGGGTCGCCCGCCTCCCGGCCGCGGCCCCACAGCACCTCCAGTGCCTCGACCACGGACGACGCCGCGGCCACGGCGGCGTCCCGCTGCGATCCGGCGGTTGCGGGCAAGGGCACCTCCTCACGGCGCGCCGCCCGCGGGGTACCGCGGGCGAGCGGGTAGACGAAGACAGGACAGGTCGCGCCGAACGGCGCGCCTCCACGCTAACCGACCCGCCCCCGGACCCAGAAGGACCGTCGCACCCCGGTGAACCGACACGCCCCGCTCGCCGCCGAACGCGCCCTGCGCGCGGCGCCGCCGCACGCCCTGCCCGCCGCCCTCGCGGAGGTCCTCCGCACGCACTGCGCGGCCCGCTCCGTGGAGATCCTGCTCGCCGACTACGGCCTGGCGGTGCTCCAGCCGGTCTCCGCGCCCGAACCCGCGGAGGCCGCCGTACCCGTCG
Source organism: Streptomyces sp. NPDC059718 (assembly GCF_042733315.1). NCBI lineage: Bacteria > Bacillati > Actinomycetota > Actinomycetes > Kitasatosporales > Streptomycetaceae > Streptomyces > Streptomyces sp. NPDC059718. The sequence continues at coordinate 39,192 of NZ_JBHWGA010000036.1, read as the reverse complement.
CGGGAACGCCCGAAGGCCGGTGCTTCGGCGCCCAGGAACCGTTCGCCGAGCCGGCCGGCGAGGACGGCGTGCGCCTCCACCTGCCGGTGAGCGTGCGCGGTGACCGGATCGGCGTGCTGAGCGTCGGCCTCGCCGGCGAACCCGCGCCGGAAGAGGTCCGGGACCTCGCGGAGATCGCGGAGATCCTCGGCCACCACCTCCTCGTCGCCGACCGGGACACCGACCGCTACCTGCGTGCCCGCCGCCGGGAGCGGCTGACCCTCGCCGCGGAGGTGCAGTGGGAGCTGCTGCCCGGACGCGCGTGCGCCCGCCCCGAGTACGCCCTCGGCGCCCAGCTGGAACCCGCGTACGACATCCACGGCGACAACTTCGACTGGTCGGCCTCCGAGCGGGACCTCACGCTGACCGTCACCAACGGCATGGGAGAGGGCATCGAGGCCGCCCTGCTGACCAGCCTCACCGTGAACGCGCTGCGCAACGCCCGGCGCGCCGGCGTCCCCCTCGCCGACCAGGCGGCGCTCGCGGACCAGGCCGTCTACGCCCGGCACCGGGGCGAACGGTACGTCTCGGTCCTGCTGATGCGCTTCGACCTGGCGACCGGCGCGGCCGAGGTCGTCGAGGCCGGATCGCCGCGCGTGTACCGGCTGCGCGGCTCGGCGGTGGAGACGCTCGACTTCGAGGCGCAGTTCCCCCTCGGCATGTTCGAGGACACCCCGTACGTGCCGCAGCCGTTCGAGGTGCGCTCCGGCGACCGGCTCCTGGTGGTGAGCGACGGCGTGTACGCGACCGCCTCCCCGGCCGGCGAGACCTACGGCGAACGGGCCCTGGCCCGCGCGGCCCTGGCCACCCGGCTGCTTCCGGCCGCGGACGTCCCGCGGGCGATCCTGGGCGAACTGCCGGGTCACCGCGTCCTGCCGGAGGCCGAGGACGACGCGCTGATCGTGTGCCTGGACTGGCGGTGAACCGCTGGGAGGAGCTTGCCCGGTGACGGACGATGGGGAAGACTCTTGCCGAAGGGCAACTGTTTGCCCAGCCAACCTTCGTCCAGGTACGAGAGGGTGACCGGAGCGAGCCCGACGGTCCCACACGGCCCCGGCCCTGCTCCTACCGCATCGTGACGTCTCTCCCGCCTCCGCGCTCACCAGTGGCTCGAGAGCAGGGGTCAGGCACCTCCGCTCGGGTCGGGCAGCGGGTGCTGCGCGCGCTGATCGAGTCCCTGACCGAGACCGGCGTCGTGGTGTGCGACCACGCCGGGGTGATCCGTGCCGTGAACGCCGTGATCACCTCCTGGGCGCCGCACGCGGTGCCCGGCCGCCCGCTCGCCGGTACCGCGCCCGCGTGGCTGACCACGGCGGACGCCTCCGGGGCGTCCACCGCCCACGGCGGCGTGGGGAGCCGGCAGGTCACGGCACGCCGCGCCGACCTCCCGGGCGGGCACCACGCCTGGTACCTCACCGACGTGACGGACGCCCGCAGCGCCGACCGCGAACTGCGGCTGGCCCAGGAACGGACGGCGTTCCTGGCCGAGGCGTCCGCCCGGCTGCTCTCCTCGCTCAACCTGCGCACGTGCGTGGCCGCCACGGCCGAACTGGCCGCCTCGCGGCTCGCCGACGCCGCGGTGGTCGTCACCCCGCCCGACCGGCGGCGGCTGCGGCTGACCCGGGCCGTCGCGGGCCGCCCGGGCGTGGAGGGGCGCGCGCTGTCCGCCGATCCCGCCGAGGTGCCGGGGCTGGCGGAGGCGCTGGCCGGGTTCCCCCCGGCGCCGTCCCGCTGGATCGACCCCGCGCAGACCCCGGACTGGGTGGTCCCCGAGGACTTCGGCGCCCCGGTGTCGCTGCTGGTGATCCCGCTGCCGGGCAACGGGGTCCCGGCGGGTGCGCTCATCCTGATGCGGCGCCTCGGCGGGCCGTTCACGGTCGAGGAGGAGACCTTCGCCCGGGTCTTCGCCGCCCGGGCCGGCGCCGCGATCTGCGCCTGCGTCCTCTACACCGAACAGGCGCGCAGCGCCGCCCTGCTCCAGGAGGACCTGCTGCCGCCGCGGCTGAAGCCCATCAGGGGCACCGAGGTCGCGGGCTCCTACCGGCCGGCCCGCGAGACGCTGCGCATCGGCGGGGACTTCTACGACGCCTACCCGGCGGTGGACTCCGACGGCGAGAGCACCGTGGTCCTGGGGGACGTGTGCGGCAAGGGCCTGGAGGCCGCGGTCCTCACCGGCAAGATCCGCAACACCCTCAGCGCCCTGCGCCTGGTCGAGACCGACCACGTGCGGCTGCTGACCCTGCTCAACCACGCGCTCCTCGACACCGCGCACGCGCGGTTCGCGACCATGGTGCTGGCGGGTGTCACCCCGCTCGGCCACGGCCAGGTGCGGCTGCGGCTCACCGCGGGCGGCCACCCGGCCCCGCTCATCCTTCGGGCCTCCGGCGAGGTGGAGGAGGCCGACACGACCGGCACGCTGATCGGCGCGGTGCCCGACGTGCGGGCCACGACCTTCACCACGGTGCTGCAGCCCGGCGAGAGCTGCCTGCTCTACTCGGACGGCGTCACCGAGGCCCGCGGCGGGGTGACGGGCCGTGAGTTCTTCGGCTCGGAACGCCTGAAGACGACCATGGCCGGGTGCGTCGGCATGCCCGTGGAAGCCCTGGTCGAGCACGTGGAGATGCGCACCACCGAATGGCTCGCCGACCGCCCCCACGACGACATCGCGCTGGTCGGCATGGCCGCCCCGCGCGGCACCCACGACGACGCGGAGCCCGACTCCCGCCGCCCCGCGGGGTCCTGAGGCCCGCGGGACCAGCACCGCCGGCCGGATTCCTCGACGGGCGCGGCGTGTGGCGTGAGTTCAGCGGTCCTCCCGGGCAGGCGTGCCGCGAGGGCACGGTCCCTCGGGCTGCTGTTCGGCTGGGGCGGCCCCGTGCTCGTGCCGGGCGCGGTCCGGCCCGCGTGAGCCGCCGCGGGCCCCGCGCGACGGCGGGGACCGGTCCTGGCCCGCCGCGGACGCCGGCGTGGCCCCGGCTGCGCACCGTGACCGGTCATACTGGTGTCATGACCAGCGCGGCGAGGCAGAGAGCGAGATCCGGCGCATGACGCAGTCCCCCGCCCGGCAGACCGCGCCGGCGGCCGAGGAGCCGCGTCTGACGGTGGACGAACTCGCGGCACGGTCCGGTACGACGGTGCGCACGATCCGCTTCTACAGCGCCAAGGGCCTGCTTCCGCCGCCGGAACTGGGCACCCGCCGCGTCGGTCTGTACGGGCCGGACCACCTGGCCCGTCTGGCGCTGATCGAGGAGCTGCAGCGGCAGGGACTGACGCTGGCCGCGATCGGCCGCTACCTGGACCAGCTGCCCGCCGACATCACCCCCGAGGACCTCGCGCTGCACCGGGCGCTGGTGGCGACGTGGATGCCGGACGCCGCGGAGGAGCTGGCCCGCGACAGACTGGAGCAGCGGGCGGGCCGGCCGCTGAGCGGCCATGACCTGGACCGGCTCGCGGCGATGGGCGTCCTGCACCCCACCGCGGACCCCGGTGTGCTGCTGGTGAACCCGGCCCTGCTGCACCTGGGCGTACGCCTGCTGGACGTGCCGATCCCGCTGGAGACGCTGCTCGCCACCCGGGAGATCGTGCTGAAGCACGCCCGCGCGGTCGCCCACGAGCTGCACCGGCTCTTCCAGCAGGAGGTGTGGCAGCCGTACGTGGCCGGACGTCCGGCGCCGGAGGAGCGGGCCCGGATGCGCAGGCTCACCGACGACCTGCAGCCGATGGTCGTCCAGGCCCTGGTCACCGCCTTCCAGCGGTCGCTCGCCGAGGAGCTGCGGGCCACGGCCGCCGGGCTCGGCGACCGGGGGCGCGGCGAGGACTGAGACGACGGTGCCGCGGTCCCCTGGGTGCGGGGGCCGCGGCACCGTCGTACCGGCCGGTGCGTCCCGGCCGCCGTACGGGTCAGCCGTCGGTGAAGGTCTCGCCCCGCTCGGCCTTGCGCACCAGCAGCTCAGGTGCCGCGAAGCGCTCGCCGTAGGCGGCCCTCAACTCCTCGGCGCGGGCGAGGAAGCCGGCCGGGCCGCCGGGGTATCCGTTGACGTACTGCAGGACGCCACCGGTCCAGGCGGGGAAGCCGATGCCCAGGATGGAGCCGATGTTGGCGTCGGCGACGGATGTGAGGACGCCCTCCTCCAGGCAGCGGACGGTGTCCAGCGCCTCGGCGAAGAGCATGCGCTCCTTGAGGTCCTCGAAGGGGACGGCCCCCGCCTCCGGCTTGGTGAAGTGCTCGCGCAGTCCGGGCCACAGGCCCGCCCGCCTGCCGTCCGCGTAGTCGTAGAAGCCGGCGCCGCCGCCGCGTCCGGGGCGGCCGAACTCCTCGACCATGCGGTCGATGACGGCGTCGGCCGGGTGCGGCTGCCAGGTGCCGCCGGCCTCCTCCACCGCGCGCCGCGACTCCTCGCGGATCTTGCGGGGCAGGGTGAGCGTCAGCTCGTCCATGAGGGAGAGCACCTTGGCCGGGTAGCCCGCCTGGGCGGCGGCCTGCTCCACGGTCGCGGGGTCGACGCCCTCGCCGACCATGGCGACGCCCTCGTTGATGAAGTGCCCGATGACACGCGAGGTGAAGAAGCCGCGCGAGTCGTTGACGACGATCGGGGTCTTGCGGATCTGCCGGACCAGGTCGAAGGCGCGGGCGACCGCCTCGTCGCCGGAGCGGGCGCCCTTGATGATCTCGACCAGCGGCATCTTGTCGACCGGCGAGAAGAAGTGCAGGCCGATGAAGTCCTCGCGGCGCTGCACGCCCTCGGCGAGCAGCGTGATGGGCAGGGTGGAGGTGTTGGAGCACAGCAGGGCGTCGGGGGCGACCACGCCCTCGATCTCCTGGAAGACCTTGTGCTTGAGGGCCGGGTCCTCGAAGACCGCCTCGATGACGGCGTCGCAGCCCGCCAGCTCCTGCGGGTCGGCGGTGGGGTGGATCCGGGCGAGCAGCTCGTCCCGCTTCTCCTGGGTGGTACGGCCCCTGGCCAGGGCCTTGTCGAGGAGTCCCGCGGAGTACGCCTTGCCGCGCTCGGCGGCCTCGGCGGTGACGTCCTTCAGGACGACCTCGATGCCCGCCTTGGCGCAGGAGTAGGCGATGCCCGCGCCCATCATGCCGGCGCCGAGCACGGCCACCTTGGTGACCTGCCGGGCCGGGACGTCCTTGGGGCGGCTGGCACCGGAGTTGACGGCCTGCATGTCGAAGAAGAAGGCCTGGATCATGTTCTTCGCGATCCGGCCGGTCACCAGCTCGGTGAAGTGGCGGGCCTCGATCGTGAAGGCGGTGTCGATGTCGACCTGGGCGCCCTCGACGGCGGCTGCCAGGATGTTGCGCTGCGCCGGGTAGGGGGCGCCGGCGAGCTGCTTCCTCAGGTTGGCCGGGAAGGCGGGCAGGTTGGCCGCGAACGCGGGGGTGCTGGGGGTGCCGCCGGGAATGCGGTAGCCCTTGACGTCCCACGGCTGCGCGGACTCGGGGTGGGCGTCGATGAAGGCGTGCGCCTTGGCGAGCATGTCGTCGTGGTCCGTGGCGACCTCGTGCACCAGCCCGTTCTCCAGCGCGCGCCGCGGGTCGTACTGGTTGCCCTGCAGCAGCACCTTCAGCAGCGCGTCGGTGATGCCCAGCAGCCGCACCGTGCGGACCACCCCGCCGCCGCCGGGGAGCAGGCCGAGGGTCGCCTCGGGCAGGCCGATCTTCGATCCGCGGGCGTCGAGCGCGACGCGGTGGTGGCAGGCCAGAGCGATCTCGTAACCGCCGCCGAGGGCCGCGCCGTTGACGGCGGCGACCACGGGCTTGCCGAGGGTCTCGATGCGGCGCAGGTCGCGCTTGATGGCCAGGCCGGCCTCGAAGATCTGCGGGGCGTCCTCGGGGCCCGCCTTGATCATGTCCTTGAGGTCGCCGCCGGCGAAGAAGGTCTTCTTGGCGGAGGTGACGATGACGCCGCGGACGGAGTCGCGTTCCGCCTCCAGGCGGTCGGCGACGGCTCGCAGGGACTCCCTGAAGGCCTGGTTCATGGTGTTGGCGGACTGGTTCGGGTCGTCGAGGACGAGGGTGACGACCCCGGTCCCGTCCTGTTCCCAGCGGATGGTGGTGTTCGTCGGAAGAGCGGTCATGTTCGGTCGGCTCCGTTGCGGGGTGCGGGACAGGAGGTCAGAGACGCTCGACGACGGTGGCGATGCCCATGCCGCCGCCGACGCACAGCGTGGCGAGTCCGTACCGCTGGTCGCGGCGCTCCAGTTCGTCGATCAGGGTGCCCAGGATCATGGCGCCGGTGGCGCCGAGCGGGTGGCCGAGCGCGATGGCGCCGCCGTTGACGTTGACCTTGTCGTGGCTCAGGCCCATCTCGCGCATGAAGCGCAGGACGACGGCGGCGAAGGCCTCGTTGATCTCGACGAGGTCGATGTCGTCGACGGTCAGCCCGGCCTTGGCGAGCGCCTTGCGGCAGGCGGGGGCGGGGCCGGTGAGCATGATGGTGGGGTCGGAGCCGGAGACCGCGGCGGAGACGATGCGGGCGCGCGGGGTCAGGCCGAAGCGCTCGCCCGTCTCGCGGTTGCCGATGGCGACCAGGGCGGCGCCGTCCACGATGCCGGAGGAGTTGCCCGCGTGGTGGACGTGGTCGATCCTCTCGATCCAGTGGTACTTCTGCAGCGCGACGGCGTCGAAGCCGCCCGCCTCGCCGATCGTGGCGAAGGAGGGCTTGAGGCCGGCCAGGCTCTCCGCGGTGGTGCCGGGCCGGATGTGCTCGTCGCGGTCGAGGACGACCAGGCCGTTGCGGTCGACGACGGGGACGACGGAGCGGTCGAAGCGCCCCTCCTTCCAGGCCTCGACGGCGCGCGCCTGCGACTCGGCGGCGTAGGAGTCGACGTCGTGACGGCTGAAGCCCTCGATGGTGGCGATGAGGTCGGCGCCGACGCCCTGGGGCACGAAGCCCGTGGTGTAGCTGGTCATCGGGTCCATGGCCCAGGCCCCGCCGTCGGAGCCCATGGGGACGCGGGACATCGACTCGACGCCGCCCGCGAGCACCAGGTCCTCCCAGCCGGAACGCACCTTGGCGGCGGCCATGTTGACGGCCTCCAGACCGGAGGCGCAGAAGCGGTTCTCCTGGACGCCCGCCACGGTCTCGGGCAGCCCGGCGGCGATGGCGGCGGTCTTGGCGATGTCGGAGCCCTGGTCGCCGATCGGGGTCACGACGCCGAGCACGATGTCGTCGATCGCGGCCGGGTCGAGGCCCGGCAGGCGGCGGCGCAGTTCGTCGATGAGGCCGGTGACCAGGTCGATGGGCTTGGTGCCGTGCAGGGAGCCGTTGGCCTTGCCGCGCCCGCGCGGGGTGCGGATGGCCTCGTAGACGTAGGCGTCGGTGCTCAACGTCGGGTGCCTTTCGATGAGGGTGTCGGTGGGGATGTCGGTGGCGGTGCCGGTGGGGGTGACGGGCGGGGATGGGGCCGGATCAGCCGAGCAGCGAACGGCCGATGATCTCCTTCATGATCTCCGTGGTGCCGCCGTAGATGGTCTGGATGCGTCCGTCGGTGAAGGCCTTGGCGATCGGGAACTCGCTCATGTAGCCGTACCCGCCGTGCAGTTGCAGACAGCGGTCGGCGACCCGCTTCTGCAGTTCCGTCGCCCACCATTTGGCCATCGACGCGTGCACCGCGTCGAGGCGGCCCGCCGCGTGCTCGCCGACGCAGCGGTCGACGAAGGTGCGCGTGACGGCGCACTCGGTGGCCATCTCGGCGATCTCGAACCGTATGTGCTGCAGCCGGGCGAGCGGCCGGCCGAAGGCCTCGCGCTCCTTGACGTAGGTGGTGGTGAGGTCCAGCAGGTGCTCGGCGGCGGCCGCCGCGGCGACGGCGATGGTGAGCCGCTCCTGGGCGAGGTTGGCCATCAGGTGGAAGAAGGCCTGGTTCTCGGTGCCGAGCAGGTTCTCCTTGGGCACCCGTACGTCGCGGAAGAAGAGCTCGGCGGTGTCCTGGGCCTTCTGGCCGATCTTGTCGAGGTTGCGGCCGCGTTCGAAGCCGGGCATGCCGCGCTCCACCACGAGGAGGCTCAGCCCCCGCGCACCGCCTTCGGGGGTGGTGCGCGCGACGACCACGACGAGGTCGGCGAGGATCCCGTTGGAGATGAAGGTCTTGGAGCCGCTCAGGACGTAGGCGTCGCCCGCGTCGGTGGCGGTGGTGCGGATGCCCTGCAGGTCGGAGCCCGCGCCGGGCTCGGTCATGGCGATGGCCGTGATGGTCTCGCCGCTGCAGAAGCCGGGCAGCCAGCGCCGCTTCTGCTCCTCGGTGGCCAGTCCGGTCAGGTACGGGCCGATGATGTCGTTGTGCAGGCCGAGGGCGAGCCCGTGCGCGCCGGCGCGGGCGAACTCCTCGGCCAGCACGACCGCGTAGCGGAAGTCGTCGCTGCCCCCGCCGCCGTACTCCTCGGGGACGGCCGGGCCGAGCAGGCCCTGGCGGCCCGCGGCGAGCCAGGCCTCGCGGTCGACGATGCCGGCCTTCTCCCAGCGCTCGTGGTGCGGCAGCACCTCCTTGGCGAGGAAGGTCCGCACGGTCTCCCGGAACGCCTCGTGCTCGGCCGTGAAGAGGTCGCGCTGCATGCTTGTGCCTGCCTTCCGCCGGTGGCCCGGCTACGGGAGCCGGTCCCCGGCCTGCTCGACGAGGGTGGTGGTGGGCGGCGCGGCCCCGGGGGCGGGCGCCGGCAGGTCCCAGTCGCGGGCGACCTCGGCGGTGTGCGCGCCGGGCATCGCGGGCGGACGGCGCAGCGCGCCGGGGGTGGCGGAGAAGCGCGGGGCGGGAGCGGGCTGGGTGATGCCGCCGGCGCCGGCGAAGGTGCCGCGGGCGGCCAGGTGGGGGTGGGCCGCGGCCTCCGTCAGCGACAGCACCGGCGCCGTGCAGGCGTCGCTGCCCTCGAAGACCTCCGTCCACTCCTGGCGGGTACGGGACTTGAAGCGGGCCGCGATCACGGCGCGCAGCTCGTCCCAGCGTCCGAGGTCGCCCCGGTCCGGCGCATCGTGGGGGAGGTCGAGCAGCCGGGCGAACTCCGCGTAGAAGGCGGGTTCCAGGGCGCCTACGGCCATCCAGCCGCCGTCGGCGGTCTCGTAGACGGCGTAGTAGGGGCAGCCGCCGTCCAGCAGGTTGGCGCCGCGCCGGTCCTGCCAGCCGCCGGCGGCGACCATGCCGCGGATCATCGCGCCGAGGTGGGCGACGCCGTCGACGATGGCCGCGTCGACGACCTGTCCGGTGCCGGTGGCGCGGGCGTGGTGCAGGGCCGCGAGGACGCCGGTGACGAGGTAGAGGGAGCCGCCCGCGTAGTCGCCGAGCAGGTTGGCCGGGACCGCGGGCGGTCCGTCGCCGGAGCCGATCATCCCGAGGGCCCCGGCGACGGCGATGTAGCCGATGTCGTGCCCGGCGCGCGGGGCGAGCGGCCCGTCCTGGCCCCAGCCGGTCATCCGGCCGTAGACGAGGCGGGGGTTGCGGGCGTGGCAGTCGGCGGGACCGACGCCGAGGCGTTCGGCGACGCCGGGGCGGTTGCCCTCCAGCAGGATGTCGGCGCGCGCGGCGAGGTCCAGGACCAGCCGCGCGCCCTCCTCGCTCTTGAGGTCGGCGACCACGGAGCGCTTGTTGCGGTTGGTGACGTCGTGCGCCGGGTCGATGCCGAGCCGTGCGCCGCCGGGCCGGTCGACGCGGACGACGTCGGCACCGAGGTCGCCGAGCAGCATGGCGGCGAACGGGGCCGGGCCGATGCCGGCCAGCTCCACCACGCGCACACCGGCGAGCGGCCCGCCGGCGGAGACCGCTTCCCCGGGTCGCGTTCCCGCCTCGGTCATCGGGGGCCTCCGGCTTCGAAACGAGCATGACAGTATTGCTGTAACACTGGCGATGCTATGGATGCGCGATGCCGTTGACAAGGGCCGCAGCCCCGGCGGGCCGCGGTTCGTGTGAGGATCACCGCCATGGAGGAGGCACAGTGGCAGAGGTGACGGACGTGGCGCCGCCGGACGACGCCGTACGGGTGAGGGAGCTCTGGCAGGGCCTGGGCCTGCCGGGGATCGTGGACGTGCACACGCACTTCATGCCGGACCGCGTCCTGGCCAAGGTCTGGGCGTACTTCGACTCCGCCGGCCCGCTCACGGGCCGGCCGTGGCCCATCGCCTACCGCACCGACGAGGACGCGCGGGTGGCCACGCTCCGGGCGTTCGGGGTGCGCGCCTTCACCTCGATGCTCTACCCGCACAAGCCCGCGATGGCCGCCTGGCTGAACTCCTGGGCCGCCGGCTTCGCCGCCCGCACGCCCGACTGCCTGCACACGGCGACCTTCTTCCCGGAGCCGCAGGCGCCGGGCTACGTCCGGCAGGCGCTGGAGGCGGGCGCCCGGGTCTTCAAGTGCCACGTCCAGGTCGGGGCCTTCGACCCCAACGACCCGCTGCTCGACCCCGTCTGGGGGCTGCTCGCGGACAGCGGCGTCCCCGTCGTCACCCACTGCGGGTCCGGGCCCGTCCCCGGCCGCCACACCGGTCCCGGCCCGATCGCGCGGCTGCTGGCCCGGCACCCCCGGCTGCGGCTGGTCGTCGCCCACATGGGGATGCCCGAGTACGGGGCGTTCCTGGACCTCGCCGGGCGGTACGAGGGCGTGCACCTGGACACGACGATGGCCTTCACGGACTTCAGCGAGACCGCGGCGCCCTTCCCGCCCCCGGAGCGGGGGCGCCTGGCCGACCTCGGGGAGCGCGTCCTGTTCGGCAGCGACTTCCCCAACATCCCGTACGCGTACCCGCACGCCCTGGAGGCGCTGACGCGGCTGGAGCTGGGCGACGCGTGGACGCGGGGCGTCCTGCACGGCAACGCCGTCCGGCTGTTCGGGCTCGCCAGGTGACGCCGCCCCTGCGGCCCGGCGGCCCCGAGACGCTCACCACGCCGCGGCTGGTGCTCGAACCGCTGCTGGTGGAGCACGCCGAGGAGATGACCGCCGTGCTCGGCGACCCCCGGCTCCACGAGTTCACCGGCGGCACGCCGTACGACGCGCCGGGCCTGCGCGCCCGCTACGCCCGCCTGGTCGCCGGCTCCGGGGACCCGAGCGTGTCCTGGTGGAACTGGGTGATCCGGCTCCGCGCGGACGACCGCCTCGCGGGCACCCTGCAGGCGACGGTGGCGTGGGACACGCCGGACGGCACGGTCGCGGAGGTCGCCTGGGTGGTCGGCACCCCTTGGCAGGGCCGGGGCATCGCCACCGAGGCGGCCGTCGCCCTCGTCGCCTGGCTCGCCGCGCTCCCCGTGGACCGCGTCGTCGCCCACGTCCACCCCGGGCACCGGGCGTCCGGGGCGGTCGCCGCGGCCGCGGGCCTGGCCGCGACGTCCCTCGTCGTGGACGGCGAGATCCGCTGGCAGCGCGACGTCACCCCGCCCGGCGGCGCACAGGGCGGGTGACGCGGCCCGGGGCGCCTATTCCGGTACTCCGGTACGACGACACTGCCGGACCGCCACGGGCGCCGTTGCGGGCGTCGGGCACCGCCGTGCTGAAGGATGTCCCCCGCCCGGGACATCCCGCACATCCCGGACGTCCCGTCCGACGTCGCACCGGAGGCAGCCCGCATGGCGCCACGTCCGCACTGGCTCTTCGGCGACCAGCTGGGGCCGCACTTCCTCGACCCCGGCGTCCCCGTGGTGATGATCGAGGCACGCTCGGCGTTCGCCCGGCGCCGCTCGCACCGGGCCAAGGCCCATCTCGTGCTGTCCGCGATGCGGCACCGGGCGGCGGAACTCGGCGACCGCGTGCGGTACGTGCGGGCCGACACCTACCGCGAGGGGCTGCGCGAGGCGGTCGGCGACGCGGGCGTGACCGTGTGCCGGCCGAGCTCCCGGGCCGCGCTGCGGCTGGTGGAGTCGCTGGACCGGGTCGAGGTGCTGCCGGACCGCGCATTCCTGGTGCCGCGTGAGGACTTCGCCGGGTGGCTGGAGGGCCGCTCCGGCGGACGCCTGCTGCTGGAGGACTTCTACCGCTGGGTGCGCCGCTCCCACGACCTGCTGATGGACGGCGGCGAACCGGCCGGCGGCCGCTGGAACCTGGACCACGACAACCGGGAGCCGCCGCCGCGCGACCGGGACGGTCTCGGGGTGCCGCCGCCCTGGCGGCCGCACGAGGACGAGATCGACGAGGAGGTGCGGCGCGACCTGGACCGCTGGGAGCGCGAGGGCCGGGTCCGCTTCGTGGGACGCGACGGCCCCCGCCTGTTCCCCGCGACCCGGCGCGAGGCCCTGTCGGCGCTGCGCGCCTTCGTCGCGCACCGGCTGCCGGAGTTCGGGCGCTACGAGGACGCCATGCTCGCCGGGGACCCGGTGATGAGCCACAGCCTGCTCTCCGCCCCCCTGAACCTGGGGCTGTTGCACCCCGCCGAGTGCGTCGAGCGGGCGGAGCGCGCCCTGCGGTCCGGTGAGGCGCCGCTGAACAGCGTGGAGGGCTTCGTCCGGCAGGTCGCCGGATGGCGGGAGTACGTACAGCAGTTGTACTGGCACTTCGGCGCCGGCTACCGGCACCGCAACGAACTGCGCCACCACACACGGCTGCCGCGCTGGTTCCTGGAACTGGACGCGGAAGCGGTGCGGGCGCGCTGCCTGTCGACGGTGCTGGCCCAGGTCCGCGACACGGGGTGGACCCACCACATCCCCCGGCTGATGGTGCTGGGCAGTCACGCCCTCCAACATGGCTGGGACCCGGCGGAGTTGACGGACTGGTTCCACCGCTGCTTCGTCGACGGCCACGACTGGGTGATGGCGCCGAACGTGGTCGGGATGTCCCAGTACGCGGACGGCGGGCTGATGACCACCAAGCCGTACACCTCGGCCGGCGCCTACATCCACCGCATGAGCGACCTGTGCGAGGGCTGTGCCTACCGGCCCGCCGAACGGACGGGCGAGCGCGCCTGCCCGTACACGACCGGGTACTGGTCCTTCGTGCACCGGCACCGGGACCTGCTCGCCGCCAACCACCGTACGGCGAGGGCGGTTCGGGGGCTGGAGCGGCTGGGGAACCTGCCCGAGGTGCTGGCCCTGGAGGAGGAACGCGGACGACGAGCTCCGTGACGGTGCGCAACCTCGGCCGTGCAGGGGGTACGCGAACACCGGTGCCCCCTGGCGATACCTACGAACGAGAGTCGCTTCGTCACTCTGCGTAGCGAACTCAATGCACTTCAGGCACGTATAGTTACCTGCGTCACACCAGTAACAGGGAACGGTTCAGGGGCCCATGTGAGTCTCATACGTAGGGCCGCAGTTGGGCACTGGAGCTGGTTGCTGCCCGACGCGCAGGAGTAGTGAGGAGAAGCCATGCGACCGTTCGCGCTGATTCATGCCCGGCCGGCCACACCCGAAACATTTGTCTCGCCGTACACCTACGATTCCGCCCTGCAGCTGAACGTGCTCCCCGACGGACGCCCCGTCATCACCGACCGCGCGCTGCTGCTCGCCACGGCCGCCACCGTCTCCACCGCAGGCTCCAAGACGCACTTCGACGACTGAGCACCCCGAACCCGATGACCGTCCTGATCCTCACCTCACCCGAGGACGTGACAGCCGACCTCGTGGTGGCCGCGCTGCACGACCGCGGGACGCCGGTGGTCCGCCTGGACCCTGCGGACCTCCCCGGCGAGGTGTCCATGTCCGCCGAGTACGTACGCGGTGACGTACGCGGGTACCTGTCGGTCCAGGAGCGCATGGTGAGCATGGACAGCGTGCGCTCGATCTGGATCCGAAGACCCGGCACACCCGGCGCGGGCGCGGCGGAGCAGTCCGCCTGGCTGACCGCCGAGGCCGGCGGAGCACTGTACGGGGCGCTGCGCTGCGTGCGGGCCCGGTGGATGAACCACCCGGGCGCCGCGGCGCAGGCCCGTTACAAGCCGTGGCAGTTGTTCACCGCGCACCACTGCGGGTTCGCGGTCCCCGCCACGCTCATCACCACCTTCCCGCAGGCGGCGAGGGAGTTCGCCGAGCAGCACCCGCGGCTGGTCGTCAAGTCGGTCTCCGGCACGCACCCGGGCGATCCGCCGATGGCGCTGCCGACCACGCTGGTCGCCCCGGACGCCGACTTCTCCGCGGTGGCCGCCGGGCCGACACTGCTGCAGCAGTACATACCCAAGGCCGCCGACATCCGGCTGACCTGCGTGGGGACGGGGCTGTTCGCGGCCCGCAAGAAGTCCGGCCCCGACCAGGTCGACGGCCGGTTCGGCAGCCCCGAGGACGCCGACTGGGAGCCCGTCGAGCCGCCGGCGCGCATCGCGCGCTCGGTGCGGGAGTACATGGCCGCGGCCGGACTCGCCTACGGCGCCTTCGACTTCGCCGAGGACACCGACGGGACCTGGTGGTTCCTGGAGTGCAACCAGGGCGGGCAGTTCGGCTTCGTCGAGCTGGCGACGGGGCAGCCCATCACCGCGGCCATCGCCGACTGGCTGGGCGGCTGTCAGGACTCCCGTACGCCCCACGGGGCGCCGTAGGAGGTCAGCAGGTCGAGGAAGGGACGCGGTGCGAAGGCCTCCGGGCCCAGCACCCCGCTGCCCGCCCAGGTGCCCGTGGCCATCAGTTCCAGGGCCACGACGGGGTTGACGGCCGTCTGCCAGACGACGGCCTGCGAGCCGTACTCGCGCATCGACCACTGGTTGTCGACGACGTGGTACAGGTACACCTCGCGCGCCCGGCCGTCCTTCGTCCCCTTGACCCACGTCCCGGCGCAGGTCTTGCCGTGCATGCGCTCGCCCAGTGTCGCCGGGTCCGGCAGGCAGGCGGCCACCACGTCCCGCGGGCTGACCCGGGCCGCTCCCAGGTCGCTGCTCACCGCGACGGGTTCGGTGCGGTCCAGGCCGAGCTGGTGGAGGGTCCTGAGGGTGCCGATGAACTCCTCCCCCAGGCCGTACTTGAAGGTGACGCGCCCCGCGTCGACCCAGCGCGGCATCAGCAGCACCTCCTCGTGCTCGACGTTCACGCAACTGACGGGGCCGATGCCCTCGGGGAAGTCGAAGACCTCGGGCTCGCTGAAGGGCGGGGTCGTGAACCAGCCGCGTCCGGCCTCGTAGACCACCGGCGGGTTGAGGCACTCCTCGATGGTGGTCCAGATGCTGAACGACGGTGCGAAGTCGTAGCCGTCGACGGTGAGGTTCGCGCCGTCGCGCACCCCGATCTCCTCGATCGCGTCGAACAGCTCGTCGGCGGCGTAGCGGGCGAAGACGTCCGACAGGCCCGGCTCCACGCCCATCCCGACCAGGGCCAGCCGTCCGGCCTTCTCCCATTCGGCGGCCCGCTCGAACTGCTCGTCACCGAGCTTGACCCCGCACTCCTGATAGGGGCGCTCCGGGTGCGGGCGGGACAGCGACATCGCCATGTCGAGGTAGTCGGCGCCGGCGGCGAGGGCGGCACCGAACAGGGGCATCACGAAGCGCGGGTCGGTGGCGTTGAGCAGGACGTCGCAGCGCCGCTCGGCGAGCAGCGCGGTGACAGCGGCCTCGTCGGAGGCGTCGACGCGGGCGGCGGAGAACCGGCCCGTCCCGTCGTCCACGGCCGCGACGGCGGCCTCGGCGCGGACGAGGTCCCGGTCGGCGACGACCATGGCCTCGAAGAACGAGCGGCGGGCGGCGATCCGGGTGATGGCGGTACCCACCCCGCCGGCTCCCACAAGCAGTACACGCATGGCTGACAAGTCTCCGTTTCCGAGGCGGAGGCGCCTCTGCCCAGGGATGAAACGCCGCCGCGCGACGTATGGTCAATGGTGTTGGCATAAGGCCGGCCCAGACGGGAAGGGAGGGGCACGTGCCAAAGAAGGTCGTCCAGGAGGCGGCACGCCGGCGCCGGCGCCCCACCAGGAGCGGGGCGGTGCTCTCGCACCGGCTGATCGTCGACACCGCGCTGCGGATGCTGCGCGAGCACGGCTCCGCCGGGCTGACCGTGCGCCGGCTGGGCACCGCGCTCGGCGCCGACCCGAGCACGCTGTACCGCTACTTCCGCGGCATGGACGACCTCACCCTGGCCATCGCGGACGACCTGATGGGCCGGGCGGTGGAGGGCTGGCGGTCCACCGGCACCTGGCACGCCGACCTGCGCGACCTGGGGCTGCGCATCCACACGGCGTACCTCGCCCATCCGCAGGCGGCGGTGCTCACCGCCAGCAGGGTCTCCGGCCGCGCCCACGAGACCGCGGCCGACGAGACCGTCCTGGGCATCCTGCGCACCGCCGGGTTCCCCGACCCCGCCGCGGTCGCGATCTACCAGGCCTTCATCGACCAGGCCCTGGCCTTCGCGGCGCTGGACGCGGCGACCCTGGCCCTGCCCGAGGCCGCCCGGTCCGCCGACCGGGACGTGTGGCGGGAGACATACGCGCGCCTCCCGGCGCGGACCCATCCGCACATCGCGGCCACCGCCGGCCTGCTGGTCGACCGCATGAACCGCAGCGCCTACCCCACCGCCCTCGACATGCTCCTGGACAGCGCCGCGGCCCGGCTGGCCGCGTCGCGGGAAGCCTGAGGGCTCACCTCCCGTTCACCTCCCTGCGCATACTTGAAAGCCGGACCTGCCTGTGACCTGCGCGGGTCCGGGATCGCCGGAGCACCCGTCGAGCCCTTCCGCCGGCGTCGCACTGCCCGCCGGCATGACCGCACAACCGTGAGAGGAGCGTGAGCTCCGGCGCCCGCCGCCGGTCCACACGCGGCCGTATGGAGTACGACGTAATGAAGCACCGCCGGACGGACCGAGCCCCCGCCACGAAGCCCCGGTGGCGTGTGACGGTCCCGCGCCTCGCGGTCCTCGGGGTCTGCGCCGGCGCGCTGTGCGCGGTGCCGGCCGTGCAGAACGCCCACGAACGGGCGGTCCCCGCGGCCGGCCGGCACGGCCCGGCCGCCTCCGTCCTGCCGCCTTCGGCACCCCCACGGACGCCGGCGCCGACGGCAACGCCGACCCCGACTCCGACCGCGACCCGGGTGCCGGAGCACGGCGACGGCAGGTTCACCAAGGCCGCCGGCAGCCGGCGGACCATCGGGCACGGCACCCCGCTGCGGTACGGCGTGGAGGTCGAGGACGGCACCGGGTTCTCCGCCGCCTCGGTGGCCGCGGAGGTCGACCGCATACTCGCCGACAAGCGCGGCTGGACGACGGCCGGAGCCGCCTTCCGGCGCGTCGCCGCGCCGCCGTACGACTTCCTCGTACGGCTGGCCACCCCGGACACCACGGACGCCCTGTGCGCGCGGTACGGCCTGGACACCGGCGGCGAGGTCAACTGCAGCGGCGGCAAGGACGTCGTGGTCAACCTCAAGCGCTGGGTGCTGCTGAGCCCGTACTACAAGGGCCGCCCGGCCGAGTACCGCGCCCTGATCGTCAACCACGAGGTCGGCCACCGTCTCGGCCGCGGCCACCGTGGCTGCCCCGGTCCTGGGCGGCCCGCCCCGGCGATGATGCAACAGATCAAGGGCCTGCACGGCTGCGTCGCCAACGCCTGGCCGTACGACCGGCACGGCCGGATGATCACCGGCCCCGCCGTCCCGTGACGGGCGACCGGGCCGCCGCACGCCGGCTACCCGGGCGGCCCCGACCGTCCGGGTAGGGTCGGGACGGTGGCACCGGAACCGGACGGGCTCTTCCCGCTCGACGACGTCCTGCCCGCGCGGCACAGGGCGGCGGGCGGCGCGTCCTTCCGCGACTCCCCCGCCGCCGCCCGTCTGCTGGACGTCCGCACCGTCTACGCGGAGCCGGAGGCGGCCGCGTCCCCGCGGGGGCGGGAGATCCTCGCCCGCTTCCCGGACGCCGTCGTCGTCGAGGTGCCGTCGCACTGGCGGATCCCGGGCCTGCACGGCAACGAGGGCAACGCCGCGCGCTGGGTGCGGGTGAAGACGCGGACCCTGGTCCTCGGGGTGAAGAAGACGCTCACCGTCCGCCCCAACGGCCGCTCGGCCGACTGGATCGCGCCCGGCGCCTCCAACGGCTGCGCCATGGCCTGCGCCTACTGCTACGTCCCGCGCCGCAAGGGCTACGCCAACCCGGTCACCACCTTCACCAACATCGACCGCGTCATCGGCCGCATCGCGCGGCACGTCGCCGAGCAGGGCCGCAAGCCCGCGCCGAACCAGTGCGACCCGCGGGCGTGGGTGTACGACATCGGCGAGAACGGCGACTGCTCGGTGGACGCCCTGATCAGCGACAACACCGCCGACCTCGTATCGGCCTTCCGGCAGTGGCCCACGGCGAAGGCCTCCTTCGCGACCAAGTTCGTCAACCCCGACCTGCTGCGGCTCGACCCCCGGGGACGCACGAGGATCCGCTTCTCGCTGATGCCGCCCGAGGACTCCCGGCTGCTGGACGTCCGCACCAGCCCGGTGGCCGAACGGATCGCCGCCGCGGGCGACTTCCTGGAGGCCGGGTACGAGGTGCACCTCAACCTGTCGCCGGTCGTCGTACGCCCCGGCTGGCAGGCCGCGTGGGCGGAGCTGTTCCGGCACCTGGACGACGTCCTTCCGGCGGCGGTGAAGGCCCAGGCCGCGGCCGAGGTGATCATGCTCACCCACAACGCCGGGCTGCACGAGGTCAACCTGGGCTGGCATCCCCGGGCCGAGGAACTGCTGTGGCGCCCCGCGCTGCAGGAGCCGAAGCGCTCGCAGAACGGGGATCTGAACGTGCGCTACCGCGCCGCGGAGAAGGCGGCGTCCGTACGCCGGCTGCTGGCGCTCGCCGCGGAGCACGCGCCGTGGCTCCGCATCCGCTACGCCTTCTGAGGCTTCCTCCGGGAGTTCCCGTCCGCGGCGTGACACAGACCACGTACGAAACCGTTTCGTTTCGATAGACTCCGACCCTATGCTCAGACGAGTACGAAACCGTTTCGTTTAGGAGGGAGAGGGCCCATGCCCGCACCGGTCACCGCCCCGGTCACCGCCCGCCGCGGCAGCCGCCTCACCCCGGAACGCGAGGCCGCGGTCTACGCGAGCACCCTCGACCTGCTCCGCGAGGTCGGCTACGAGGCCCTGACCATGGACGCCGTCGCCGCCCGCTGCCACTGCAGCAAGGCCACCCTGTACCGCCAGTGGGGCGGCAAGGCCGAGCTGGTCGCCATGGCACTGCGGCACGAGAAGCCCGTCAGCGCCGGGGACGTCGACACCGGGAGCCTCCGCGGCGACCTGCGCGCCCTGCTGACCCTCGAGGACGACCGGCGGCTGGAGCGCGACTGCGCGCTCATGCGCGGTCTGGCCATGGCCCTGCACGCCCACCCCGACCTGCTGCACGCCCTGCGCGAGGTCATGATCCAGCCGGAGCGCTCGGGCCTGGACACCCTGCTGCGGCGCGCCGTCGACCGCGGGGAGATCAGCGCGGACAACCCGGCGATCCCCTACCTCGTGCCCATGCTGCTGGGCGCCTTCGCCACCCGGCAGGTGCTCGAAGGCGTCCCGCCCACCCAGAGGTACCTGCTGGCCTTCCTCGACGCGGTGATCCTGCCCGCGCTCGGCGTCCGCCCCGGACCCGTCCCCGCGCCCGCTCCCTGACGGCGCCCCTCCTCCACCGACCCACCAACCCGACAGGGAGTACGCCCCCGTGGCCACGTTCCTCTACCGGACCGGCCGGTTCGCCTTCCGGCGACGGCACTTCGTCGTCCTGATCTGGGTGGCGCTGCTCACCCTCGCCGGTGTCGGCGCCGCCAACGCGCCCGCCGCGGGCAGCTCCTCCTTCTCCGTGCCCGGCACCGAGTCCCAGAAGGCCTTCGACCTCCTCGACGAACGCTTCCCCGGCGCCGGCTCCGACGGCGCGACCGCCCGCGTGGTCTTCAAGGCCCCCGCCGGCGGGAAGATGACGGAGAGCACCAACAAGAAGGCCGTCCGGCAGGTCGTGAAAGAGCTGCGGCAGGGCGCCGAGGTCGCCTCCGTCGACGACCCGTACACGGCCAAGGCCGTGAGCGAGGACCGGACCGTCGCCTACGTCCGCGTGGCGTACGAGGTCCCCGGCATGGAGCTGCGGGACTCCTCCCGCGAGGAACTGGAGACCGCCGCCGGGCACGCCCGCGACAGCGGGCTGACCGTGGAGATCGGCGGTGACGCGCTCCAGACGAGCCCGGAGACCGGGTCCACCGAGGTGATCGGCATCGCCGTCGCCGCCGTCGTCCTGGTGATCACCTTCGGTTCGCTGGTCTCCGCCGGCCTGCCCCTGGTCACGGCGCTGATCGGCGTCGGCATCGGCGTCAGCTCCATCACCGCGCTCGCAAGCGCCCTCGACCTGGGGTCCACCACCTCGATCCTGGCGATGATGATCGGCCTGGCCGTGGGCATCGACTACGCCCTGTTCATCGTGTCCCGCTTCCGCGCCGAACTCGCCGAGGGGCGGCAGGGCGAGGAGGCGGCCGGCCGCGCCGTCGGCACCGCGGGCTCCGCCGTGGTCTTCGCCGGGCTGACCGTCGTGATCGCGCTGGTGGGGCTGTCGGTCGTCAACATCCCGATGCTGACGAAGATGGGCGTGGCCGCCGCCGGCACGGTCGTCATCGCCGTCCTCATCGCCCTCACCCTGGTGCCCGCCCTCATCGGCCTCGCCGGCCGGCGCGTCCGGCCGGCGGACGCCGGGGGCCTGTTCCGCCGCCGCGAACGGAACGCGCACCACGCCCACCGCAGGCCCCCCACCGAGCGTCCCAACATGGGCACCCGCTGGGCCCGGTTCGTCATCCGGCGGCCCGTCGCCGTCCTGCTCGTCTGCGTCGCGGCGCTCGGCGCGGTGGCCGTGCCGGCCGCGTCGATCGAACTCGGCCTCGGCGACGACGGCTCCCAGCCCGTCTCGACGACCCAGCGCCGGGCGTACGACCTGCTGTCGGAGGGCTTCGGCCCCGGTTTCAACGGGCCGCTCGTCGTGGTCGCCGACGTCAAGGGCGCCGACGACCCCCGGGGCGCGGTCCGGGAGGCCGTCGCGGACATCAAGGGCCTCGACGACGTGGCGGCCGTGACCCCGGCGACGTTCAACAAGGCCGGGAACGCCGCGATCATCAACGTGGTGCCCGCGTCCAAGCCGAGCAGCGCCGAGACCGAGGACCTGGTCAAGGCGATCCGCACCACGGGTGACGGGATCACCGAGCGCACCGGTGCCAAGGTCTCCGTCACCGGCACCACGGCGCTGAACATCGACACCTCGCAGAAGCTCACCGACGCGCTGCTGCCCTACCTGGCGCTCGTCGTCGGCCTCGCCTTCGTACTGCTGATCGTCGTGTTCCGTTCGGTGCTCGTCCCGCTGAAGGCCGCCCTCGGCTTCCTGCTGTCGGTGGCCGCGGCCCTCGGCGCGGTCGTCGCGGTCTTCCAGTGGGGCTGGCTGGCCTCCCTGCTGGGCGTGGAACAGACCGGCCCGATCATGTCGATGATGCCGATCTTCCTGGTGGGCGTGGTCTTCGGCCTCGCCATGGACTACGAGGTCTTCCTGGTCACCCGGATCCGCGAGGCGCACGTCCACGGCGAGCGGCCCGGGCAGGCCATCGTCACCGGCTTCCGGCACGGCGCCCGGGTGGTCACCGCCGCCGCGGTCATCATGATCGCCGTCTTCGCCGGGTTCATCGGCTCGGGCGAGGCGATGATCAAGTCGATCGGGTTCGGGCTGGCGATCGCGGTCTTCTTCGACGCCTTCATCGTGCGCATGGCCATCGTCCCCGCGGTGCTGGCGCTGCTGGGCCGGCGCGCCTGGTGGCTCCCGTCCTGGCTGGACCGGATCCTGCCGAACGTCGACGTCGAGGGCGAGGGGCTGCGCCCCGTGCCCGCCGCGGACGGGGCGGAACCGTCCGGTACGGCGGCGGAACCGGAGCCGGCCCGCGCCTGACCCCACGCCCGACCCCGCGCTCTCCCCGGCGCGTTCCCCCGGCCCCGCCGCGCCCCTGCGGCGGGGCCGGGGGCCTGGTGGGTAGCGTGGGGCGCGGGCCCTGCGACCGCCGTACGGGCCGTGAAGGGACGGCGCACGGTGCAGCAGGAATCGGCGGACTTCCCCGCCCTGGCCGCGCCCGGTGCGGGGGACCTGGCCGCGCTCGACGAGCGGCTGACCGGCTGCCGGGCCTGCCCGCGGCTGGTCGCCTGGCGCGAGGAGACCGCCCGGGTCCGGCGCCGCGCCTACGCCGGGTGGGAGTACTGGGCCCGTCCCGTGCCGGGCTTCGGCCCGCCGGACGCCGCGCTGGCCCTGGTCGGTCTGGCCCCCGCCGCGCACGGCGGCAACCGTACCGGCCGGATGTTCACCGGCGACCGCTCGGGCGACGTGCTGTTCGAGGCGCTGCACGCCGTCGGCCTGGCCTCCCAGCCCACCTCCACGGAACGCGGCGACGGCCTGGAGCTGTACGGGGTACGGGTGACCGCGCCCGTCCACTGCGCGCCGCCCGCCAACAAGCCCACCCCCCAGGAGCGGCTGACCTGCCGCCCCTGGCTGGTGCGTGAACTGGAACTGCTGCGGCCCACGCTGCGCGCGATCGTCGTCCTCGGCGCGTTCGGCTGGCAGGCGCTGCTTCCCGTGCTCGGCGGCGCGGGGTACCGGCTGCCGCGGCCGCTGCCCCGGTTCGGGCACGGCGCGCACGTGGAACTGGCGGCCCCCGCGGAAGGGGAGCCTCCGCTGCACCTGTTCGGCTGCTACCACGTCAGCCAGCAGAACACCTTCACCGGGCGGCTCACCCCCGCCATGCTGCGCGAGGTCCTCGCGACGGCCGCCGAGCGTGCCGGGCTGCCCGTGACCCGCTGAGACTCAGCCCGCGGCGCGCACGATCGCGCCGGCGACCACGGGCAGCGAGCCCGGGTGGTCCGCCAGGAACAGGTTGGGCTCGATGAGCTCCAGCTCCATCACGCACGGGGTGCCGTCCTCGGCGTCGACCAGGTCGACCCGGGCGTAGAGCAGCTCCGGCGTGCCCGGTACGGCGGCCAGCGCCCGCTCCGCGGCGGCCAGTTCGGCCTCGGTCGGAATCCAGGGGCGCACCCCGGGGTGGGCGACCTTGCGCTGGTCGTAGCGCGTGTCCGGGGACAGCACGGCGTTCTTGGCGATGGCGTGCAGGAACCGGCCCCCGAGGAAGACCAGGGCGCGCTCGCCGGTGGTGTCGATCCGCGGCATGTAGGGCTGGACCATCGCGGTGAAGCCCTCCTCGTGCATCCGCGCCACGTGCGCCCGCGCCTCCTCGTGCTGCCCGGGGCGGTAGCGCGCGGCGTAGCGGGCGCCCGCGCCCGCGGCGGGCTTGACCACGAAATCCCGGTCGCCGGGCAGCCCGCCGGTGCCGCCGCCCGGCGGGAGGTAGCGGGTGGCGACCGCGGGCACGCCGAGGGAGGCCAGCTCACCGAGGTAGCGCTTGTCGGAATTCCAGCGCACGACCGCGGGCGGGTTGAACAAGGTGGTGGCGGCGCCGCAGCGGTCGGCCCAGGCCAGGAACTCCTCGGTGCGCACGGTGTAGTCCCAGGTCGACCGTATGACCACCAGGTCGAACCCGGCCCAGTCGACGTCCGGGTCGTCCCAGTGCACGATCACGGCCTCGGCGCCCGCCGCCGCGACGGCGTCCCGCAGCACAGGCAGGTCGCGGTCGACGGTGCCCTCCGGAAGGTGCGCGGTGGTCACCAGGGCGATCCTCGGCTGCGGCACGGGGGCTCCTCGGGGTCGGGCGGAGATCTTGCCGTCCCGCAGGCTACCCGGGGGGGGAATCGCCGGTGGTCACGGGGCCTCCGGGCACGCCCACGGCGGCCGTGCACAATGGCGGCATGCCCAAGTCCCGCCCCGGCCGCCGTTCCGCCCCGCGCCCGCACTCCCGTCCCGTGCCGCACTCCCCCGGCACGCCCTGCCCCTGCGGGCTGCCCGCCACGTACGGCGACTGCTGCGGCCGCTACCACCGCGGCCACGCCGCCGCCCCCACCGCCGAGGCCCTGATGCGCTCCCGCTACAGCGCCTACGCGGTGCACGACGCGGCGTACGTACTGCGCACCTGGCACCCGGAGACCCGGCCCGCGGAGCTGGACCTCGACCACCACCTGCGCTGGGAGCGGCTGGAGATCCTCGCCACGACCGACGGCAGCGCCTTCCACAGCGAGGGCACCGTCGCCTTCCGCGCGCACTACAGCCTGCGCGGCGAGCACGACGCGATGGAGGAGAACAGCCGCTTCGTCCGCCACGACGGCGCCTGGGTCTACGTGGCGCCCCTGCCCTGAGCGCGTCGCGGCGAGGGCGCACCGCCCGGGGAGCCCTCGGCGCCGAGCGTCCCGGGCCGCCCCCTCACCTGACCCGTCTGCCGGGGCTCATCGCTCCGGGAGCCCCGGCGGCGTCACCATCGACTGCGGCCCACCGCCCGGCGGTTCCCGGCGTGCATGCCGTCCGCCCGCCCCACGGGGCGGCACCATTGCCGGGGCGCGGTCGCACACACCAAGCGGGGCAAGAAGGTGGTAGACGTGCGACGTCTCTGCCGCCGCGGCACCTCGCCGTGCGAGAACCCGTCCGCGCGGCGGACTACCGCCGGCCCATCGCCTGAGCTCGGTCCTGGAGCGGCACCCCGGCGAGGAAGCAAGCGACTTCCGGCGATGCCGTCGCAGCACCGACGCCCCGGCCGAACGCCGGCGGGAGGGCGGGGAGCGAGCAACCCGCACACGGGCTACGGAGGGGCGACGGTGCTGCGCGGACCGGGCGCCTCACCGGCCGTCCGAAGGCGGCGGGGTCACCGCTCCGGGGAGCCCCCGGCACCGAGGCCGCGCGGCCGCACCAGGCCCGTCTCGTAGGCCAGCACCACCGCCTGGGCCCGGTCGCGCAGCGCCAGCTTCGCGAAGATGCGGGCGACGTGCGACTTCACCGTCGCCTCGCTCAGCGTCAGTTCCGCGGCCAGTTCGAGGTTGGACAGGCCGCCGCCCAGCAGCGTGAGGACCTCCAGCTCACGGGGGGTCAGGGCGGCGAGGTCGGCGTGGACCGAAGGCCCGTCCTGCGCGGCCGCGGCCCCGGAGGCGAAGCGTTCCACCAGCCTCCGCGTGATCGACGGCGCCAGCAGGGCGTCCCCCGTGTCGACCAGCCGTACGGCCGCCGCCAGGTGCTCCGGGGTGACGTCCTTGAGCAGGAAGCCGCTCGCCCCCACCGACAGCGCCGTGTAGACGTAGCGGTCCAGGTCGAAGGTGGTCAGGATGAGCACCCGGCACTGCGGGGTCCGCTCCAGGATGCGGCGGGTGGCCTCCAGGCCGTCCATGACCGGCATGCGGATGTCCATCAGCACGACGTCCGGCCGCAGCCGGTGTGCCTCGGCGACCGCCTCCACGCCGTCCGCGGCCTCGCCGGCCACCGTGATGCCGCGCGCGGTGAGGATGAGCCGGAAGCCCGTCCTGATGAGGGTCTGGTCGTCGGCGATCAGCACGCGGGGGGCCGCCCCGTCCGCGGCCGCCGTCACGGCCGGTCCAGCGGGATGCGCGCCCTGACCCGGTAACCGCCGCCGAGGCGGCGCCGGGCGTCCAGGTCTCCCCCGTACACCGCGACCCGTTCGCGCAGGCCCAGCAGACCGCGTCCGGTGCCCTCACGGCGGCGCGCCACGGCGCGGGCCGGGGCGGACTGCGCGGGCTGCGCGCTCCCGGCTCCGTTCAGCACGCTGGGGCCGGTGTTGAGCACCTCGACGCGCAACGCACGCTCCGCGTACCGCACCGTCACCTCCGCCTTCCCTCCGTCGCCGTGCCGGAGCGCGTTGGTCAGCGCCTCCTGGACGATGCGGTACGCCGTCACGTCGATGCCCTGCGGCAGGGGGCGCGGTTCGCCGGAGACGCGCACCTCGACGGGCAGCCCGGCGAAGGAGACCCGGTCGACGAGCGCCCCCAGCCGGTCCAGGCCGGGCTGCGGGGCCAGCGCCTCGACGCCCTCGTCGCCGGGCCCATCCGGAGCAGACTCCCCGGCCCCGGCGTCCTCGCCGTCCACGCCGTCCACGCCGTCCGGGGACGGCGCCAGCAGTCCCAGCAGGTGCCGGAGGTCGGTCATGGCACCGCGCCCCGCGTCCTCGACCGCCCGGAGCGCCGCCGCGGCCTCGTCCGGCATGGTGCCCAGCACCTCACGCGCCGCCCCGGCCTGGACCACCATGAGGCTGACGTTGTGACTGACGATGTCGTGCAACTCCCGCGCGATCCGGTCCCGTTCGGCCGCCACCGCGGCGCGCGCCGCGCTCTCCCGTTCCCGCTCCAGCAGCCAGCCGCGCTCCCCCACGGCCGCCTGCCAGCGGCGCCGCATGCGCACCAGGGCCACCGCCAGGCACACGGCGGCGAAGCACGCCACCCCCAGGGCCACGACCAGCACGTCCGGCTCCCCCCTTCGCCACGGGATCACCTTCGCAGACGACCACCCCGGACGCATCAGCCCCTGGATGCAGGGTTCCTGCATCCCCAGGATGAGATCCCCGGCAAGGTGCCATCCGGGGAGGGATGTCCGGGCCGCGCCGCGCCCCTAGCGTCCTGTGCATGGTCACTGAGGACAGCAGCGGGAAGACCGTCGTACGGCTCGACGGCGTACGCAAGGAATACGGCGAGACGACGGCCCTGAACGGCGTCACGCTGGAGATCCGCGCCGGGGAGGCGGTCGCGGTGATGGGCCCCTCGGGGTGCGGCAAGTCCACCCTGCTCAACATGATCGCCGGCCTGGACCGGCCCACGTCCGGCACGGTGCTGGTGCACGGCGAGGACGTGGGGCGGTTGAGCGAGCGGGGCCTCGCCCTGTACCGGCGGCGCCGCATCGGCATGATCTTCCAGTTCTTCAACCTCGTCGACGACCTGTCCGCGCTGGACAACGTCGCGCTCGCCGCCCAGTTGACCGGCACCCCCGCCCGGCCGGCCCGGCGCCGCGCCCTGGAACTCTTCGAGGAACTCGGCATCGCGGACCGCGCGAACGCCTATCCGGCCGTGCTGAGCGGCGGCGAACGGCAACGCGTCGCCGTGGCACGCGCCTTGATGAACCGGCCCGCCCTGCTGCTCGCCGACGAGCCGACCGGCGCCCTGGACAGCCGCGCGGGCGAGCAGGTGATGGACCTGCTCCTCGACCTCAACCAGATCGGGCAGACGCTCGTCCTGGTCACGCACGACGAGCACCTCGCACGCCGCTGCGCCAGCCGCCTGGTCACCCTCGCCGACGGCCGGGTGACCGGGCAGCACACCCTGGAGCCGTCCGCATGAGGGCGGTGTGGCGGGCCGCGCGGGCGGCCGTACGGCGGCGCAGGCTCCAGACCCTCGTCATCGCGCTGGTCACCCTGACCTCGACGGGGGCGATCGTCGTCGCGCTCGGACTGGTCGACGCTGCCTCCGCGCCCTTCGACAAGGCCTTCGGCAAGCAGCACGGACCCCATGTCGTGGCCGCGTTCGACCGGTCCAGGACCTCGGACGCCCAACTGGCCGAGGCGGCACGGGAACCCGGCGTCGAGGCCGTCTCCGGACCGTTCCCGCAGGCCACGGTCGAGCTCCCGCGGGACACCGCCAAGTACGGGGTCTTCGGCGAGGTCACCGTCGTCGGCCGGGCGGAGCCGGGCGGGGCGGTGGACCGGCTGGACCTCTGGGCGGGCCGCTGGGCGACCGCGCCCGGCGAGGTGGTCCTCAACCGGCAGCCGGACTGGACCGCCGACGACCTGGGCAAACGCATCCCGGTCCCCTCCGGTCCCACGCTCACCATCGTGGGCTTCGCCTTCGACCTGAGCCGCACCGCCGACGCCTGGGTCGCGCCCGCCCAGATCGACGCGCTGCACCCGGCCACCACGCAGCTGCTCCTCCGCTTCTCCGACGCGTCGTCGGACGCCGGGCTCCGCGAGCAGCTCGGGGCGGTGACCGCACGGCTCCCGCAGGGCGCGCTCGCCGGTTCCCAGTCGTACCTCACGCTCAAGCACCGGATCGGTGGGGCGGCGCGGGCGTACGCGCCGTACCTGATGGCCTTCGGCATCCTCGGCATCGTGGTGTCCGTGCTGATCGTGGCCAACGTGGTGAGCGGCGCCGTGATCTCCGGCTTCCGGCACATCGGCATCCTCAAGGCCCTGGGGTTCACACCGGGACAGGTGCTCGCCGTGTACCTGGTGATGGTGACCGCGCCCGCGGTCCTGGGCTGCGCCGTCGGCGTGGTCGCCGGGAACCTGCTGGCGGGGCCCTTCTTCGAGTTCACGTTCACCGGACCCGACGCGGGCGTGTTCCACGACAGCGTCGGCATCGCGCCGTGGGTGAACGTGCTCGCCCTGCTCGGCATGCCGGCCGTCTGCGTCCTCGCCGCGCTCGCCCCCTCGCTGCGCGCGCACCGGCTCTCCGCGGCGCGGGCGATCAGCGCGGGCACCGCCCCGCGGGCGGGGCGCGCCCTGGGCGTCCAGCGACGCCTGGCCGGCAGCCGGCTGCCGCGTTCGGTGAGCCTCGGCCTGGGGCTGCCGTTCGCCCGGCCCGGCCGCAGCACCCTCACGGTGGCCGCGGTGGTCCTGGGCGTGACCACGGTGACGTTCGCGTCCGGCCTGGCCACGACGATGACCCGGTTCGGCAGCGCGGGCCGGGACGCGTACCAGGTCACCGTGTACGCGAGCAACGTGCGGCACGGCGAGGTCGTCGACCCGGAACACACGGACCCCGAACTCGACTCCCTGCTCGGCTCGTTGCCGGGAGTCGCAGGGATCACGGCCCGGGGGGACGCGGAAGTGACGGTCGCCGGTTCCACGCGCAAGGCCATGCTCGAGGGCCGCCGCGGCGACGGGCCCGAACTGGACGGCGTGCTCACCGAGGGCCGCTGGATGCAACGGGCCGGAGAAGTCGTCGCGGGGACGGCCTGGCTCCGGCAGTCGGGCGTGCGCGTCGGCGACGACGTGCGGCTGCGGAAGGGCGACCGGAGCGAGGAGGTGACCGTCGTCGGCGCGTTCATGGAGAGCAACGGCGAACTGCTCGTCGTCGACTGGCCGACGTTCACGGCGCTCGCCCCCGAGGAGAAGCCCATCGCCTACCACGTCAAGCTCCGCGACGGCACCGACCCGGCGGCCTACGCCCGCGCGGCCGCGGCCGCCGACCCGGGCGTCAGCCCGGCCGTCACGGGCCCGAACGCCATCACCCACACCGTCGTCGGCTCCGCCTCGGTGCTCACCGCGATGCTGGCCGTCGTCGCGTCGCTCGGCGTCTTCAACACGGTCGTCCTCAACACCCGCGACCGGCGCCGCGACCTGGGCATGCTCAAGTCCATCGGGATGACCCCGCGGCAGGTCACGGTGATGATGACGATCTCCATGGCCGCCCTCGGCGCCCTCGGCTCCGCACTCGGCGTCCCGCTGGGCATCTGGGGCTACCGGCAGGTCGTCCCGCGCATGGTGGACGCGGTCGACCTCACCCTCCCCCCGTACATGACGGACGTCTGGCACCCCCCGGCCCTGACCGCCCTCGCCCTGACGGGCATCGCCATCGCGGTCCTCGGCGCGTACCTCCCCGCCCGCCGTGCGGCCCGCCTGACCATCGCGCAGGTCCTGCACAACGAGTGACGGCGCGCCCGCGAGCCGCCCCCGCGCCCCACGCCGGGAGCCCCTGCCGCCGGCCGGGGAAGGGGCACCCGGCGTGGGCCCGCCCGAAGCCGGGATGGCGGGTTCCCGCAGGCATCGCCTGGCCCAGGCCCACCTGCCGGCCGCACAAGGTGCCCCGGCAACAACCAGCCGGGAACAACGTAAATCCCCGTGTCGGGTCCCGTCCGCGATCGCGCACAGTGGTCAGCACCTGGGGCGCGTCGGGCGTCTCCAAGCGTCGGCCCACCGGCGGCCCGCCGCGCGTTCAGCACGCCCCGGCGTCGCCCCAGCGCCGGGCCGGGTACCTGCGCCGCATCACAGAGCCGGGGGTGCCGACAGACCCCACGTGCGGCCTGCGCGACCGCTCCCGACGCGTTGACCCGCGTAGGACCAGGCGTTGGCGGATCCAAGGCATACCTCGGGCCGAGGCTGTGGCCTGCATGGCGATGCCGGCCACGGGTACCGTGCGGGCGCCGACGCCTCCACCGATCCATCGCTCACGCGCGACTCCACCCGTGGCCGTGCTCGACGAAGCCACCGGCACCTTGGGTGCCCTGCCGATGCGTCGGGCGCGCGCGTCGGCGGGCGGCAACCGCGTTCCCCGGGCATGCCGGTGCCCGGACGCACCGCGCCTCCGTGGGGCGGGGCACTTCCGCGAGGGGTGGGGTTCGCGGGATCCTGCGCGGGACCGGGCGGCGGTGGTCTTGGGGGTGGGGCGGTGCGGCGAGGCTGGGTGCTCGGGCTGCTGGCACTGGCGTCGGGCGTGGTGTCGGTGGCCCTGGCCGTCGCGGTGAACGTCGCCACGGGAGGCGTCCTGCCGCCCGCGCTCCGCCCGTTGGCGGCCTGGGCCTGGCCCGCGGTCGGCGCGGGTGCGGTCGCCGCGGCCGGGCTGGCCCTGTGGCAGCAGCGTCTCCAACTCCCCGCGGCGCCGTCCGCCGCGGTCGCAACGGATCCGGCCCCGCGTCGCACCCCCGCGCAACTACCGCCCGAGGTCGCCGACTTCACCGGACGGGAGGCCGACGAGGCGGCGCTGCGGGCCGCGATCGCGGGCGGCGCCCGGGTGGTGGCGATCGCCGGCCCCCCGGGAGTCGGCAAGTCGACATTGGCCAACCGGTTGGCGCACCTGCTGCGCGCGGCGTATCCGGACGGCCAGCTGTACGTGAACCTCGGCGCGGGGCGCGGCGATCCGATGCCCCCGGACGAGGCGCTCGCCCGGTTCCTGGCCGCGCTCGGCGACGCCGAACCGGCCCCGTACGGCGACGCCGAGGCCCTGGCGGCGCGCTACCGCAGCCTGGTGGCGGACCGCGGGCTGCTGGTCGTCCTGGACGACGCCCAGGACGCCGCCCAGGTACGGCCGTTGCTGCCCGCGGGCCCGCGATGTGTGGCGATCGTGACCAGCCGCCCGCTGCCGGCCGATCTGCCCGAGGCGGTCGCGTTCGAGCTCGCGCCACTCGGCACCGCCGACGCCCTGGTGCTGCTGGCCCGCGTCAGCGGATCGGACGGCGGCGCGGCCGACGCGGAGGCCGCCGCGGCGGTGGTCCGGGCCTGCGGGGGGCTGCCGCTGGCGATCCGGGTGGCGGGCGCGCGCGCCGCCCGGTCCCGGCTGGCGGTGGCCGAACTCGCCCGGCGGCTGGCGGACGAACGGACCCGGCTGGACGAACTCCACTTCCGCGCCTGGGCCGTCCGCGCCACCCTCGGCACCGCCTACGAGGACCTGGCCCCGCGGGACCGCCGCCTGCTGCGGCGGCTCGGCGCCTTCCCGGGCGGGGAGTTCCCCGTGGGGGCGGCGGCCGCGCTGGCCGGGACCGGCGGGTCCGAGGCGCGTGACGGGCTCGACCGCCTGGTGGACGCGCAGCTCGTGGAGGGCGCGGGCGGGGAGCGGTACCGCCTGCACGACCTGATCCGGCTCTTCGCCCGCGAACGGCTCGCGGCGGAGGAGCCACCGGGCTCCGCGGACCGCATCACCGAACGCCTCCTGGACTGGTACGCGGACGCCGCCCGGGACCACCCGCCCCGCTGGATCGCGGACGAGGCGGCCAACCTCGCCGCGGTCGCCCGGCAGGGCGCCGCGGCCGGCGCTCCCGAGCGCGTGTTCCGGCTGGCCGAGGCCGCCGAGCACGGCTGGCACCTGCAGCATTACCACGCGCAGCGGCTGCGGGTCTGGCAGGCGGCCGAGGATGCCGGACGGGCGGCCGGCGACGCACACGTCACCGCGCGCGCCGCCTTGGTCATCGGCTCCATCCACGGCGCGGACGGCAACCTGGAGCAGGCGGCACCCCTGCTGCGGGAGGCGGCGGAGCTGGCGGGCCGCACCGGCGACACCAAGTGGGAGGCGGACGCGCACCGCCACCTCGGGGACGTACTGCGGCAGACGGGCGGAACCGCCGAGGCCCTGCACCACCTGCGCCGTGCGCGGGATCTGTACCGCGCGCTCGGCATGCCCCCCGACGAGTCCGACGCACTCGGGAAACTGGCCACGGTGCACCTGGTGCGGTGGGAGTTCGACGAGGCCGCGCGGGAAGCCGAGCGGGCGCTGGCACTGCTGGCGGACGGCGCGGGCTCCTCACCCGCGTACGCCCAGCTGCGCGGGCTCGCCGCGGCCGCGTACCTGCGGCTGGGCCGCGTCGCGGAGGCCCGGGCCGCGGCGGAGGAGGCCGTGGCGGTCCACCGTCGCGCCGGCAACCGGCTGGGCGAGGCGTACGGTCTGGGCGGCCTGGGCCTGGTAGCCCGCGAGGAGGGGGACACGGCGACCGCGCTGGCCTGTCACCGTACGGCGTTGCGCCTGTTCGAGGAGCTGGGCAACGCGCCGGGGACCGCCTCCGCCCACGGGGACCTCGGTGGTCTGCTCGTCCTGCTGGGCGATCCCGCCGCGGCGGTCCGGGAGTTCGAGGCCGCCCTCACGGTGCTGGGCGGTCTGCGCCATCCCGTGGCGGAGGGGCTGTGCCGGCTGCACCTGGCCGAGGCCCTGGCCCTCGCGGGTGACCCCGCGGGCGCCGCCCGGGAGCAGCGTTCCGGCGAGGCGCTGCTCGCCGGAACGGACGGCTGGCCGCAGCTCGACGAGGCACGCGCGCGTCTCACCGCCCTCGGCCTCCCGGCCACCGCCACGGGCTGACCGCCGACCGCCCCGTCTCAGCGCGTGCCGCGCAGCCGCTCCATGTCCCGCCGGTCCCGCTTGGTCGGCCGGCCCGTGCCGCGGTCGCGGAGGACGGGGGCCGGCACCTGCTCGGGGGTGGGCGGCGGAGGGCTGTTGTCGACGAAGCACTCCGCGGCGACGGCCGCGCCGACCCGCTTCCGCACCAGGCGCGTGACGACGACGATCCGCTCGTGCCCCGCACCTCGCAGCCGCACCTCGTCACCGGGGCGGACCGCGTGCGCGGGCTTGACGCGCTCGCCGTTGACCCGCACGTGCCCGGCACGGCATGCGGTGGCGGCCATGGAGCGCGTCTTGGTGAGCCGTACGGACCAGATCCAGGCGTCGACCCGCACAGGGCCTTCGTCGTCAGCCATGCCACGACCCTAGCGCGCCCGGTTCCCGGAACGCGGCGTCCGGTATGCGCTCTTGACGGAAGGCCCCGCGGCCCACAGGATGCGCCCAGGCATGCACACGTCAAACGTGCCTCCGTACCGCCCGCACAGTCCCGCGCAACTCCATCCCCCACACACCGGAGTGACCTGTGCCCGCATTCAAGATCGTCGCGGCCGGGGCCGCCACCGCGCTTGCCGCGGCCCTGCTCACCGCCTCCGCGACACCCGCGTCAGCGACACCCGCCTCCGCACGGCCCGCCGCCCTCGCGGCCGCTCCCGACATCCCGGTGGCGAACGTCAAGGCGCACCTGAGCCAGCTGCAGTCGATCGCCACCGCCAACGGCGGCAACCGTGCCCACGGCAGAGCCGGGTACCGGGCCTCGATCGACTACGTGAAGGCCAAGCTGGACGCCGCCGGCTACACCACCGCGCTCCAGCAGTTCACCTCCGGCGGCGCCACCGGCTGGAACCTGATCGCCGACTGGCCCGGCGGCGACACCAACCACGTGATCATGGCGGGGGCGCACCTCGACTCGGTCACCGCGGGGCCCGGCATCAATGACAACGGCTCAGGCTCCGCCGCGGTCCTGGAGACCGCCCTGGCCGTCGCGCGCGAGAACCTGCAGCCCACGAAGCACCTGCGGTTCGGCTGGTGGGGCGCCGAGGAGCTGGGCATGATCGGCTCCAAGGCGTACGTCAACGGCCTGGCCACCACCGACCGGGCCAAGATCGACGGCTACCTGAACTTCGACATGATCGGCTCGCCCAACCCCGGCTACTTCGTCTACGACGACAACGCCGCGCTGGAGAAGGTCTTCAAGGACTTCTTCACCGCCAAGGGGATCGCGACCGAGATCGAGACCGAGGGCGACGGCCGCTCCGACCACGCGCCCTTCAAGAACGCCGGCATCCCGGTCGGCGGGCTGTTCTCCGGCGCCGACTACACCAAGACCTCGGCCCAGGCGCAGAAGTGGGGCGGCACGGCCGGGCAGGCCTTCGACCGCTGCTACCACTCCTCCTGCGACACGGCGTCGAACATCAACGACACCGCGCTGGACAACAACAGCGACGCGATCGCCAACGCGATCTGGACCCTGGGCACCGCCACCGCTCCCCCGCCCGGCACGGTCTTCGAGAACACCGCGGACGTCAGCGTCCCCGACAACGGCGCGGCCGTGACGTCCTCGATCACCGTCAGCGGCATCAGCGGCAACGCCCCGGCGGCCCTCGCGGTCGGCGTGGACATCCGGCACACCTGGCGCGGGGACCTCGTCGTGGACCTGGTCGCCCCGGACGGGAGCAGCTACCGGCTGAAGAACTCCAGCAGCAGCGACTCCGCGGACAACGTCATCGCCACGTACACGGTCAACGCCTCGAGCGAGGTCGCAGGCGGCACGTGGAAGCTGCGCGTGCAGGACGTGGCCTCCCAGGACACCGGCTACATCAACAGCTGGAAGCTGACCTTCTAGCCGCCCGCGCCGGTGGTGGCCCCCGTTCCCACGCAGGGGGCCGCCACCCGGACCATCGCGGGCGCCGCCCACGTGGGCCACGACGGAACGTGACCCCGCCCTCGCTCTACGCGCCGGGCGCGCGGGGCGCCCGCTGCGGGTACCCGGTCACCGTCCTACGCTGAAGAGGGGCGCGGCTTGCGGTGCCGGACGCACCGTGCCGGGCCTCCCGCGAGAGGAGAACCGCTGATGAGCAGTCATCACACCAATTCCCACGTCGACGTCCTCCTCACCGGCTGCGAGCGGCAGGACGCCGGAGCCGTGCTCGGCGCGTTGGAGGCCGCCTTCCCGACACGTCCCGGCGAGTCGCTCACCGAGGCCGTGGAGCCCCGCCCCGGGTCCTCCCACCCGACCGTGTGGGCCGCCTCCGTCGACACCCGCAGCCACGGCCACGAACTCGGCCCCGTCCACCTCGACGGCTCCCTGACCGCGGACCTCTCCGGCGGGCCCCGCCACGTACGCGAGGTCAAGAAGGTGCTCGGCGACTCCTTCCGCCTCGAGGAGCAGGGATCGGTCTCCGGCGACCAGGAGGTCGAGCTCCGCCTCCGCCTCACCGAGCTCCCCGACGGCCGCTGAGCCGTACGGCGTCCCCGCCCGGGACGGCTCGCCAGGCGAGCCGTCCCGGCTCCTGTCCGGGGGCTCATCAGGCCACGTCAGGCGACGTCACGCCACGAAGAGCCCGGTGCCCTCGCCCTCGGAGCCGCCTCCGTCGCGGACGGTCTGCGCGGCCGCCGCCAGGCGCTCGACGGCATCACGCGCGACGGGCCCCCCGACGGTGAAGGGCAGCCGGACGTAGCCCTCGAAGGCGCCGTCGACGCCGAAGCGCGGACCCGAGGGGACGCGGACGCCGAGGCGCTCGCCCGCGACGGCGAGGCGGGAGCCGGAGACGTCGCCGGTCCGCACCCACATGGTCATGCCGCCGGACGGGACGGCGAACTCCCAGTCGGGCAGCCGCTCGCGCAGCGCCGCCACGAGGTCGTCGCGGTGGGCGCGGGCCCGTTCGCGACGGGCCGCGACCGCGTCGTCCCACGCCCCGGTGCGCAGCAGCCAGGCCACGGCGAGCTGGTCGACGACGGGCGAGCCGAGGTCGAGGTAGGCGCGGGCGCTGACGAGGCGGCGTACGACGTCGGGCGCGGCACGGACCCAGCCGATGCGCAGCCCGGCCCAGATGGCCTTGCTCGCGGAGCCGACGGTGATGACGCTGCCGCCGCGGTCGAAGGCGGCCATCGGGCGCGGCGCGGAGGCCGCGGCGTCGAGCGGCAGCTCGGCCATGGTCTCGTCGGCGACGAGGACGGTCCCGGCGGCGCGGGCGGCCTCGACGAGGGCGCGGCGCTGGTCGTCGGGGACGAGGGTGCCGGTGGGGTTGTGGAAGTCGGGCATGACGTAGGCCATGCGGGGTGCCGCGTCGCGCAGGACGCGCTTCCAGGCGTCGAGGTCCCAGCCGCCGAGCCCCTCGCGCATGGCGACCGGGACGAGCCGGGCGCCGTTCTCGCGCAGCAGTTCCAGGACGTTGGCGTAGCTCGGCGACTCGACGGCGACACGCTCGCCGGGGGCGCCCAGGCGGCGCACGGCGGCCGCGATGGCGCCCATGGCGCCGGTGGTCACCATGATCTGCTCGGGGAGGGTGGGGATGCCGCGCGCGGTGTAGCGGGCCGCGATGGCCTCGCGCAGCACGGGCAGTCCCGCGGGGAAGTCGCCATGGGTGGCCGAGTAGGACGGCAGGTCGGCCAGGGCGCCCTCGACCGCACGCGTCAGCCACGGCTCGGGGGCGGGCAGCGCCGCGCAGCCGAGGTCGATGACGGTGCCCGCGGCGTCCGGGGGCAGCGGCTCCAAGCCGCGGGTCGGCAGGGCGTGGCCCTCAGGGACGGCGGTCCACGTGCCGGCGCCGCGCCGTGACCGGGCGAAGCCCTCGGCGCGCAGCGCCTCGTACGCTGCGGCGACGGTGGTGCGGCTGACGGCCAGGGCGAGCGCCAGCTCGCGTTCCGCGGGGAGCCGCGCGGCCACGGGCACGCGTCCCTCCAGGACCAGGACCCGGATGCCGTCGGCGAGCCCCCGGTAGGCGGGGACGCGGCGGCCGGTGGCACGCTGCGCCGGACGGGGCTCGAGCAGGCGCGCGAGATGAGTGACCCCTACCGTTGCGGTCCACTGCGACATGGTTTCCGGTCCACCTTCCGCATATTGGCCATGGATTTCTCCCAGGACCATGCCACATAGTGTCGCGCATCCACTCGTCATGGCCATAGGGGGGTCCCATGGAGGGCCAATCCAGAACCGCACGCCGCCTGTTGCACCTGTACGCAGGACTGGCCCTCTACGGCGCGAGCGCGGCCCTGCAGGTGCGCGCCGCGCTGGGTCTCGACCCGTGGGACGTCCTCCACCAGGGCATCTCGCGGCACACCGGGGTCAGCATCGGCCTGGTCTCGGTGGCGGTGGGCGCGCTCGTCCTGCTGCTGTGGTGGCCGTTGCGGCAGCGGCCGGGCCTCGGCACCGTCTCCAACGTCTTCGTCGTGGGCCTGTCGATGGACGCGACCCTCGCCCTGCTGCCCCAGCCGCACGGTCTCGGCGTGCGGATCCCGCTGCTGGTGGCGGGCGTGGTGCTCAACGGCGTGGCGACCGGCCTCTACATCACCGCCCGGTACGGCCCCGGCCCCCGCGACGGCCTGATGACGGGCCTGCACCGCCGCACGGGCCGCTCGATCCGCCTGGTGCGCACCGCGATCGAGGTGACCGTGCTGGCGGTCGGCTTCGTGCTCGGCGGCAGCGTCGGGATCGGCACGGTCGTCTACGCGGTGTCGATCGGGCCGCTGGCCCAGTTCTTCCTGCGGCTGTTCGAGCTGCCGCGGTCGCGGCCGGAGGACGAATCCGTGGTCGTCGCCCGTGGGCGGCGGCCGGTGGCGGACACGCCGGAGGGGCGCGCCATACTGCCGGAGTGAGTGCCATACGCCATCCGTACCTGGACAGCCCGGCCCCGATCGCCTTCGCCCACCGCGGAGGCACGGCGGACGGCCTGGAGAACACCGCCTGGGCCTTCCGGCGGGCCGTCGACCTCGGCTACCGCTACCTGGAGACCGACGTCCACCTGACCTCGGACGGCATGCTGGTCGCGTTCCACGACGCGGCCCTGGACCGGGTCACCGACACGCGCGGGCGGATCGCGGACCTGCCCTGGAGCCAGGTGGGCCGGGCCCGCGTGGCGGGCCGCGAGCCGGTGCCGTTGTTCGAGGAACTGCTGGAGGAGTTCCCGGACGCCCGCTGGAACGTGGACACCAAGTCGGACGCGGCGGTCGAGCCCCTGGTGGAGGCCGTGCGCCGCGCGGACGCCTGGGACCGGGTGTGCGTGGGCTCGTTCTCCGAGGCCCGGCTGGTCCGGGCCCGCGCGCTGGGCGGCCCGCGGCTGGCCAGTTCGCTGGGCACCCGGGGCGTGGCGGAGCTCCGGCTGCTCTCGCGCGGCGGCCGGGCCGCCGCGCGGCTGCTCCTCGCCGCGGCGCGGCGGCGCGGCGCGGTGTGCGTGCAGGTGCCCGAGCAGGCGTACGGCATCCGGGTCGTCGACCCCGCGTTCCTCGCGGCGGCGCACAGACTGGACCTGCAGGTACACGTGTGGACGATCAACGACGAGGCCCGGATGCGCGCCCTGCTGGACCTGGGCGTGGACGGGATCATGACGGACCGGCTGGAGGCCCTGCGCGCGGTGTACACCGAACGCGGGGCCTGGACCTGACGGCCGGTACCCGTCGCCCGCCGGCACCCGTCACACCTTGGCCTCCTTCGTCTTGGACATACGGGCGAAGACCACGACGTTGCCCGAGTACCCCGAGTCCTTGCTGTAGGTGCCGCCGCAGGTGATCACGCGCAGCTCGGGGTCATTGGTGTCCGCGTAGATGCGCTTGGCGGGGAACTCGGCCTTGGTGAACACCTCGATGCCGTAGATGGTGAAGATCGCCGTGGTGCCGTCGTCCCGGACGACGTCGATGGTCGAGCCCTTCTTCAGCGCCCCCAGGCTGTAGAAGACCGCGGGCCCGCTCTCGTTGTCGACGTGCCCCACGATGACGGAGGAGCCCCGGGCCCCCGGGCTGACCGAGTCCTTGAACCAGGCGGCCTCGCCCGCCTTCTCGAGCGGCGGGGCCGCGATCACGCCGCGGCTGTCCAGCCCCACGTTCATGATCGGCGCGTCGATGCTCACGGAGCGGATGCGGATGCGTGTCGGCTGGGCCGGCGGGAGCGGCGGCGGCGCCTTGATCCCCGCCGCGTCGGACAGCGCCGCGGAGGCCGCGGACGGCTGGGGCGGACCGTCCATCCCGGCGAAGCCCTGGAAGGTCAGCACCACCCCGGCGACGAGGACCGAGCACACCAGCACCCCGACCGCGCCGCGGCCGCGCCGCGTGAGCTTCAGCTGCCGGGGAGGCCTGGCGGCACCGCCGGCCGGACGGCCGGGACGGCGCAGGGGCTGACGCCGGGTCTGCTCCGCGGTCCCGCCTCGGGCCGGTGCGGCATCGGCGACCGGACGGGAGCCCTTGCCGGCGGGCCGGGCCGGCGGCTTCGCGGGAGCCGAGGCGGGTGACTTCGCCGGAGCCGGTGCCGCCTTCACCGGAGCCGATGCGGGCGGCTTCGCGGCAGGCGCAGCCGGTGGCTTCACCGGAGCCGATGCGGGCGGCTTCGCGGCAGGCGCAGCCGGAGGCCTCACCGGAGCCGACGCGGGCGGCTTCGCGGCAGGCGCAGCCGGAG
>NZ_JBHWGA010000035.1:0-104111 GCF_042733315.1 Streptomyces sp. NPDC059718 | reverse complement strand
CGGGGTTGTGGTGGAGGCCCCCGGCCCGGGGCCCCCCGCGCCCCCCCGGCCGGCGGACGGTCTCCGCCCGGCAGCCGACGGGGTCGGCTGCCGGACGGAGACCGTGGTGGTGGGAGGTTGGGCGCCCTACCGTGACTTGGACACCCGCGACTGGCCACCTTCGTGCTGCGGCTGACCGGGCTTCGACCTCACAGACTGGGGCCGTTCAAACGCGCCCGGCCAAGGAAGTCGACGACCAGGTCCGTCGTTGCCTGCGGCTGCTCTTCCGTGATCCAGTGTCCGCAATCCGGGATGACCGCATCTTCGACGTTGTCGGCGACACACCGCAGCACCTCGCCGATCCCAGGACCGAATGTGGCTTCGCCACCGAAGGCCAAGACCGGCATCTGAAGCTTGCCCTGCGCAAGGAAGCCCCTGTTGTCGACAGCGTCCTGGCTGAACGCCAGGAACTGGGCAAAGCTCGCGCGCATTGCACCGGGCTGCGCGTACAGCGCCGCATAATGCTGGCGCTTCGCTTCGTCAAACCGCTCCGGGACCACGGAAAGCTCGTTCCAGAAGCGGTCGAGATAGATGCGCTCGCGGCCGGCGACCAGGCGTTCCATGTCGTGACCGCCGAAGCCGAAGTGCCACATGGCCGGATCCTGTGTGATCTGCTCCCAGGGTCCGATGCCGGGCAGTGGTGCATCGATGGCGACCCATCGCTTCACGCGCTCGGGGTGGGTGGCGGCGACTGCGAAGCCGACCATGATGCCGATGTCGTGCGTGACCAATTCGATCGTACGCACGCCCAGAGCGTCCAGGACGCCCCACACGTCCGCTGCCTGGTTCTTCTTGTCGTAGCCCCCGTCAGGCTTCGACGAGAGGCCAAGCCCACGCAGGTCGGGCGCGATCACCGTGTGGTCTTCGATGAGGGCGCTCGCCAGATGGCCCCACATGTCGCCGGTCGTGCCGAAGCCGTGCAGCATGACAACCGCTGGACCGTGGCCGCCGACACGTACGTGGATTTTGGCACCGTTGGTTTCGATCTCACGAGACTGCACACCGTCCGGGAAGGGGTAGATGCCGTCCTGATGACCGTTGTCGTTCATCGCTTTACTCCGGGTTTGTAGGAAACATGGCTCCGACGGCGGGAACGGCCAGGGAGGTCGGCCGCATCAGCACAGAAGCTCCGCTGCAGCAGGGATCCCTGGCTGCAGACACGCGTGCAGCACTCCCCCGAGGAACATCCGGATCACGAGTGGTCGCCGTCTGCGCCACACCAGAAAAACTAGCCGAACGGTCAACTAGCCGCCACCGCGCGCCAGACGGCGTTCCCACACGCCAGCCTGCTGACCTGCAGTGGAAGTTGAGGGCTCTCAGCAGAGAGAAAGCCGGTCATTCTTTCGCTCCCCCAAGCGACCACCTGGAGCGCCCCGCGCGGCGGATCCATGCGCCGCCACGTGGACCAACCCCCTGTCGGCTCGCCCTCCGAGAGCCCTCGCTCAGTTGCCACCAGCGCCATGTCTCCAACGTCGACGCCGGGGCCGCCGAACGAAGGCGCATCCGGCATGTTCAGCATCCCGGTAGCAGTGCAGAGTTAACGGTCCATCAGTTCGTGATGTGCGAGTCGTCCCTGAGCCGGCTTGCCCGTCTCATCGGCGCAGTGCGCGGGCATCGCGGCCGGGACGAACCCGATGGACTGCCTGTTGCCGAAGCCCGAGGCCAACGCGAGGGCGCCGTTCAGAGTGCAAGCCGTCAGTTGCACGCAGATGCGAGGGCGCAGCGGTTGATCGGTCTCATGGCGGAATGTCGACGCCATCGCGGGGAGGGCACATCAGGTCGGCCGCCTGGTGGGCAACGGCGATGAGTGCCAGGGCAATAGCGACAGCGTGCGTCGCGGCGGCAAGCGCGCCCTCGGGCTTGACAGCCGACTGACCCGCCTCAGCTCCACGACGCACATCCCGCGCGGGTTCGTCGAGCCCTTCACCATGGCTCCGGGCCCAACTCGGGACTACTAGGCGCAGCCTCTCAGGTGGGAGAAGCGAGGTCGTGGAAACAGCCCCCGAAATTATGCATGATGAACGTCATCTAGATGCGATCCGTTCGGGGGTTCCGGCCAGGTCTTCTCTCAAGACATTTCGATCGGAGAAGCAAATGCAGCATGCTCAGCCGAGCGAGGTGCCCGCCACGACGGGACGCCGGAGGCCCTTGGATTCATCCGTCACGGAACCGAACTCTGAGGCTCTCGCTTACCGCCTACCAGCTCTCCGGATGCCGGCCTGCAACCCTGCCATCGAGTACACCGCCCGCACCGGCTTCTCTGATTCCTCCACGCGACCGCGCACGAGCTTTGCCTTGGATCTGCAGACGTAACCGGCCGCCGTCGTCCGCAGGAACGGCAGATTACTCGTGTCCACGGCAAGACAGCGGCCCTGTCACCACCGGAGCACATGATGACCATGTCCGATCCCTCTTCCCTCTCCGCGCCCCTCGGCCCACCTCCGCCGTTCGACCCCGCACTCGCACCGGCTTTGCGGGAGATCAATAAGATCCTGCCGCCCGACGCCTTCACTGACTTCGCCTTCGTGGAGACGACACGCCGGGGCGCCATCGGCGACTCCGCGCCGGCGCCAGAGGAGGCCTTCACCAAGGGTGGCACCTATGCGGTCGAAGAGCGGACAGTGCCGGGTCCCCAAGGCGCCCCGGACATCTCTTTGCTGATCTGCCTCCCGACCGCGGCGTCTGCCCCGACCCCGGTGCTCTACCACATCCACGGCGGCGGCATGATGACCGGCAACATGCGCGACCAGGTCCCCGAATGGCTGGACCTGGTACAGGAGTTCAACGCGGCAGTGGTA
Source organism: Streptomyces sp. NPDC059718 (assembly GCF_042733315.1). Lineage (NCBI taxonomy): Bacteria > Bacillati > Actinomycetota > Actinomycetes > Kitasatosporales > Streptomycetaceae > Streptomyces > Streptomyces sp. NPDC059718. Next base: position 101,274 of record NZ_JBHWGA010000035.1, on the reverse strand, counting down.
TCGGTGGAGTACCGGCTGGCACCCGAGACCAAGCACCCGGGCCCCGTCGAGGACTGTTATGCCGGATTGCTGTGGACGGCCGAACACGCCGTGGAACTCGGCATCGACCCCGAACGGATCATCGTGGCCGGTACCAGTGCCGGCGGGGGCCTGGCCGCCGCCCTGGCCCTGATGGCCCGCGACCGCGGCGGCCCGGCTCTGTCCGCACAGATGCTGCTCTGCCCGATGCTCGACGACCGTAACAACACCCCCTCGGCCCGCCAGCTCACCGGCCTGGGCACATGGGACCAGGCTTCCAACCACAGCGCATGGACGGCACTGCTCGGCGATGCCCAGGGCGGCGACGACGTCTCCCCCTACGCGGCGCCGGCACGCGCCACGAACCTGTCCGCGCTGCCTCCCGCCTTCGTCGACGTCGGTTCCGCCGAGACGTTCCGCGACGAGGTCGTCACCTATGCCAGCCGCCTTTGGCAGGCTGGGGGAAGCGCCGAGTTGCACGTCTGGCCCGGCGGCTTCCACGGCTTCGACACGGTGGTGCCCCAGGCGGCGCTCTCCCAGGACGCCGTCGCAGCCCGCATCCGCTGGCTCCGCAGGATCCTGCCTGCCTGAACCCGGCATGCGAACAACTCCCGTCCGCCGACGAGCGAGGGTCGGCGGAAGCCGACCGGCGACATCCCGGCCCAGCCCCGGCACGAACCGTCTCCGGGACGGGAGACCGGGCCGCTGAAGGCTCTGCTGAGCCGGGCAACCGTCACCCGGATCGAGGTTGGCCGCCGGCCGTTGTCGGTCTGACGAGCTGACCGGCGCCCGTCCCCTCACCACCCACCCGAAACACAAGGGAGGCGTCGTGGGCGAGCTGACCGGCAACCATCCGCACCACGGCCGGCAAGCTCGGCCTGCCCCACCCCGCCGAAACCATCAACGAGTACACCCGCCGGGCCGGCGAGACGAAGTTGGGCTACCTCGACTTCCTCGACCTGGTGCCGTCCGAAGAACTCGCCGTCCGTGACGACCGCCCCTTTCGCCAGGGCCTGAGACTGTCGAAACTGCCGCACCACAAGAAACCGGACGACTACGACTTCGCCTTCCCGCCCGAACTTGACCCGCGCAAGGTCAAGGACCCCGCCACCCTCTCGTTCGTCGAGGCCACGGCCAAGGCCGCCCTGCTCGGGCTGCCGGGGGTCGGCACAACGCACATCGCCGTCGCCCTTGCCGTCCCGGCCTGCCGGGCCGGCCACTCGGTGCGTCCGGGGATCGTCACGGCGATGCCGTACCGACGGCACCAGGCCCAGATCGCCGACGACGAGTACGCCTTGTCGGCGATCCCTCGGTCCGGGCGGGTGTGGGGCCGTCCACGCCCGCTGCGGGGAACCTGGACGGCCTCCAGCACCGCCTCGCGGTGGAGTGCTTCCAGCAGCGTGATGCGGCCGACGGCCAGGCGGCCTGCGCGGTAGGCGCGGCGCTGCTCGGCAATCCAGATGGCGAGAGAGAAGCCTTCGGTGTCCGGGGTCCTGGACCGCGGGGTAGAAGTGGCTGCAGGGGAAGCGTAGTGTGCCGCGGCCGTCGGAGTGGGCGACGGCGGACTCGAGGCCGAGTCGCCAGGACAACCGTGTGGCCTGCAGGACGCGTAGGGAGACGAACCGTGCGTCGCCGTGGGTTTCGCTGCCGCTGGAGGTGCTGTCGGGTTCCAGCGCGAAGGCCGACAGTTCCTCGACGGCCTGGGTGTCGTGGGAGCGGAGCGCCTCCAGGGGCCGGCCCTTCGCGGCGGACTTCCGCGAAGGGCTCGCCATACAGCCACCGGGCGACCACGGATTACGCGGCCGCACGGGCGCTAATCTGTACCCTGCCCGTCCCGATCAAGGAACGGCTGCCTGAACGGCCGGTTAGTCGGATACTGCAGTAATGCCCGGCGTGTCGTCGGCCGGCCACCCCGGAGCAGCGGGCGCGTTGGCGATTCAAGTGCGAAGGGCGCGGTTTCAGTGGAAGAGAAGAGCAGCAGCATCCGGCATTCTCAGCGGCAGCCTCGCCAGAAGCAGATCGACCTCACCGACGCCGAAATCCTCGACCGAGGGCTGGAGGCGTTCGCCGAACTCAGCTATTCCGGGGCCTCGGTACGGGAGCTCGCAAAGCGTATGGCGGTGAGCCATAACTTCATCAACGACCGTTTCGGATCGAAGGCAAATTTCTGGCGCGCCGTCATGGACAACGCCATCGCGCAGCCCTACGGAGAGATGATGGCGATCTTCGGCAGCGATGTGGACGATGTCGAGAAATTCACGTCTTTCGTCAAGGTTTTCTATCGGCTCTCCACGAACCGGCCCTACATCAACCGGATCATCTCGGACGAGTCCGCACTGGATTCGGACCGATTGGATTACTTGTACAGGAACTACACGGGTCCGATTCTGGCCGAGATCGAGCTTCTTGCGCAGCGACTGATGCGTGCGGGACGAATCCCCGAGATCTCCATGGACGTGCTTTACAGCGCGTTGACAGGTCCGGCCATCATTCTGAGTCAGCAACAGATGGGACGCCGGATTCGCGGCATCGAGGATCTCTCCCCGACTGAATGGGAACGCACGACGGATACGCTCACAGATGTGATCATCCGGGGGCTTCTGATCTGAGGACAGCCCCGCCCGACCGCGCGGCCCGAACCCCTGCTCGACCGGTACACCGTCCGGCCGGGCAGGGGGATGCGAGGCAGGTATCACCGACAGCGAATCGGACGTTCAGCAAGCCCCCCGCGGGCTGTGCCTGCGTGTCGATGATCTCAGCGATGATGTCGAAGGCCCGGTAGCGCGGATACTCCGCCGAGAGGGCGCCGGCGTGCATCCGTTGCACCGAGTCACCAAGCACTTCTTCGACGGCCTTGCGTGTGGCCGGATGTCGCGGTCGAAGTCGTCGACCCCGAGGCGCGTGTTGGTGGTCATTGCGTGTAGCGGAGCCTGTTGGTGACGAACTTGTTCGCGGCGGATGCGTCCGGCGGTGGTGGGTGCGATGGACCGGCTCAGGGTCGCTCACGCACCCACCAGGAGGGGCCGGGCTACGGTTTGATGCCGACTCCGGTCCAGAGACTGACCTCCGCGTCCGTGATGTCCCTGGCCGCGGTGCCAACGTTGTCAGCTTCGGGCCGCCAGCGGTGGCCGACGGTGATGCCGGGGTCGAGGAGGTCGAGTCCGGTGAAGAAGCGGGCGACGTCCTTGCGGGAACGGAACTGCACCGGGGTTCCGGCATTGGTGTAGATGGCGGTGACCTTCTCCCAGGTGGACGGGTCGAAGTCGGGCGTGCAGTGGCTCAGCGCCAGGGCGCTTCCCGACGGCAGGGCGTCCAGCAGGCGCGCCACGATTGCGTAGGGGTCCTGGGCGTCGGTGACGAAGTGCATGAGCGCGTTCATGGACAAGGCCACCGGCCGGCCCAGGTCCAGCACCTCGGACAATTCCGGGGCCTCCAGGAGCGCCGCGGGCTGGTTGATGTCCGCCTCTATGTACGTGGTGCGGCCCTGCGGCATGCTGCGCATCAGGCGTTCGGCGTACTTCAGGACGAGGGGGTCGTTGTCGGCGTAGACCACCCTGGCCTCGGGAACGACGGCCTGGGCCACCTGGTGCAGGTTCGGTTCGGTGGGGATGCCGGTGCCGATGTCGAGCCATTGGCGGATGCCGTGCTCCTGCGCGAGGAACCGGGTCGCCCGGTGCATGAAGGCACGGTTCTCCCGTGCACAGGTGAAGATGCCGGGGTAGACGGACGCCACGGTCTCCGCCGCCTGCTTGTCGACGTCGAAGTGGTCCTTTCCGCCCAGGTAATAGTCGTACATGCGGGCTGAATGCGGCCTGCTGGTGTCGATGTCCCGCGCGGCGTGGGAGTTGCTCATCCTGTCCCCTTGTCGTGGTGTGCGTTGTGGTGCCGGGCAGGTCGCAGCCGGGGCCGGCTCGGATCCTGCCCGCTCGTGAAGTGGTTCAGCCGGCCGTCAGGTGATCGGCGAGGCCCTTCTTGACACCCGCGATGAACGCGGTGATCTCTTCCGGCGTGTAGATCAGCGCGGGACCTTCCGGGTCCGTCGACTGGCGCAGCGCCACACGACCGTCGGGAAGTTGCTTGGTCTCCACGCACTGGCCCCCGTTGGGGCCGCTCCACGGGCACTCCCAGCCCTGGTCACCGAGGTCCGTCGCGGGCATCCCGTTGTAGACGCGGTCGTCGATGGTGGTCATGAATACTCCTTGCGCATGCGGTTCAGGAGGGCCTTGCTGTCCGCAGAGGAGGTCAGCAGGGACATCCGGTTGTGCGCCTCGAGATGAGCTGCGACATCGGAGCGTTGATCGAGGTACATGGAGGCGGAGAGGATCTCGCTGTAGACGATGTCGGGAAGCTCCGGCTCCTCGAAGCGGAAGTAGGTGAAGGGGGCGCACGCCCCGACGTGGGCGCCGGTGGCGAACGGCACGATGTCGAGGCTGACGTGGGGCAGGTCCGACGCCGCAAGGAGCCGATCGATCTGCTCCCGCATCACTTCCGGGCCGCCGACGGCGCGGTGCAGGACGGCCTCCTCCATCACCACCCACAGCGTGGGTGCGTCGGGCCGTTCCAGCAGGCTCTGCCGGCGCAACCGCAGATGGACGCGCCGTTCCAGGTCTTCCTCACTGTCGTGAGGGAAGCCGGCACGCAGGAGGGCACGTGCGTATCCGTGCGTCTGCAGCAGCCCGGTGACGTAGTGAGGTTCGTAGGTGCGCAGGGTCTTGGCGCCGGTCTCCAGGCTCACGTAGGCGGTGAACCAGGACGGCAGCACGTCGCGGTACGCATGCCACCAGCCGGGTTCGTTGGCCCGCTCGGCCATGGCGATGAACTCGTCGATCTCGCCCTGTTGGGCCCCGTAGGTCTCCAGCAGCTTCTCGACGTAGAGGATCTTCAGGCCGACCTCCGCCTTTTCCAGCCGGCGGATGGTCAAGGGCTTCACACGCAGGGCCTTGGCGGCGTCCTCCAACGACACCCCCGCGCCGCGCCGCAGTTCCTGGAGCCGCTTGCCCAAGATCATGCGGAGAACGGTGGGTGCGCTGGTGCCGGCGCCCGGGCGTGCCTCGCTCACGGCCTACCTCCTGATGAGCAGTCAACAGGACGATGATGACAGTGACTTGCTGCGCACGCCAGACGGATCGAGGCATCCTGAAATTATCAGGTAGACGGTTGCGGCATGAACACGCCTACGAGCATAGTTACTTCCAGAGCGATCCAGGCCGAACAGTGGGAGTGACCCAACGGGGGCCGTGGTTCGTCGAATTGGCGTGCCCTGGCGATCGGGGGTCGCGAGTCCGCCACAACACCTTCACCGTCACGTCTCCCATGGAAGGCGACCATCGTGGCCCCCCACACGACCCCGTACCCCCGCTCCTTAGGCACCTCGCCCCCGCACAGGGACCACTGGCTGGAGCTCCCGGCGGAGCGGACCAGCGTCAAGGCCGCCCGTCACGCGATGACCGAGCGCCTCACCCGGTGGGGTGTGCCCGGCGAGGCGTGCGCCGACGCCGTACTGATCCTCTCCGAGCTGGCCACCAACGCCGTGGTTCACGCACTCGGCACGCGGATCCTGTGCGGCGTCGTACTCGACGTGGATCAACTCCTGCGTATCGAGGTGCACGACCACGACCGCAGGCAGATCAACCTGCCCCCGCGCCCCCCTGGCCCCGAGGACGAGAACGGTAGAGGCCTCCTGCTCGTCCGGCAGCTCGCAGACAAATGGGGAGTCGCCCGCTCCACGCGCACCGGGGGCAACACCGTATGGGCCACCCTTCTCACCGTTCGCTGAAATCGTCCACGCACCGTGCCGCCGACCGCCGACCGGTGCCGGTCCAGTGATCGCGCAGCTGATGCAGGCCGACGAGGACACCGTCCGGGACGTGATCCATCGGTTCAGCGAGATCGACCTGGCCTGCCTGACCCTCAGTGGGCTCTACGTTCTTGACCGGGCTGGTCCTCCCATTCGTAAGGTGGGGACGCCCAGGGGTGCTGGGTGTGGCTCTCAGTGGGCTGCCGTCTCGTGGCTTCTACCGCTTCGCCGCCCGGTGCCCCACGACGACTCGGCCGCCGATTAGGAAGTGCGAACAAGTCGCTGAGTAGAGCAATGCCGGCGAGGTCGTCCGCGGTGTGAGCAGAACGAATACGCACGTCAGGAGCATGATGAGCCGGATATGGGCGGGGATCGACAGCGGCAAGGGGCATCACCACGGCCTTGCCCTGGATGCGGACGGCAAGACGCTCCTGTCGCGGCGAGTCGCCAACGACGAGCCCGAATTGCTGAAACTGATCGGCGATATCCTCGATCTGGCCGATGGCCGCGCGGTCACCTGGGCCATCGACATGACCGGCGGAGAACCCGCGCTGCTGCTGGCCCTGCTGATCAACCATGGCCAAGAAGTCCTCTACATGCCCGGACGACTGGTGAACCGCGCCTCCGACGGCTACCGCGGAGAGGGGAAGACCGATGCTCGCGACGCCTACGTGATCGCCGACCAGGCACGGATGCGCCGCGACTTGCGGCCCATCCGTCCCGGCGACGAGGCCGCCATCGAGCTGAAGCTGCTGACCGGCCGCCGGGCCGACCTGGTCGAGGACCGCACCCGCGTCGTCAACCGCCTGCGCGGCACCCTGCTGAGCATGTTCCCAGCCCTGGAGCGGGCCCTGGAGGTCACCAACACCGGCCCGCTCAGACTCCTGACGGGCTACCAGACGCCGGCCGCGATCCGCCGGGCTGGGCTCGCGCGGCTGACGAAATGGCTGGCCAACCGCAAGGTCCGCAACGCAAGAACTCTGGCCGAGGCCGTGGTCGAGGCCGCCGAACGGCAGCACACCGCCGTCCCCGGGGAGAAGACCATCGCGAAGCTGGTCCACACTCTGGCCGAGGAGGTGATGGCCCTCAACGAGCAGGTTTCCGAGATGGACAAGCTCATCGAGGGCCGGTTTCGCGAGCACGAGCTCGCCGACATCGTCTTGAGTGTCCCCGGCATCGGCGCCGTGCTGGGCGCCGAGTTCCTCGCCGCCGTCCGCGGAGGTCTGGACGAGTTCGACTCCCCGGACGCCCTGCCGACATTCGCTGACGTCGCACCGGCGCCTCGCGACTCCGGCAAGGTCAGCGGCAACCTCCGCCGACCGGTCACCTATCACTGAAGGCTTCAAAGAGTCTTCTACACATCCGCGCTGATCAGCGTCCGATGCGACCCGAACTCGCGGAAGTTCTACGACCGCGAACGCGCCGAGGGAAAGAAACACATCCAGGCAGTACTCGCTCTCGCCCGCCGACGTGTCAACGTTCTGTGGGCCCTGATCCGTGACCGACGGTGCTACCAAGTCACACCCCCGGTCACGGAAGCCGTTTGGCAACAGCATTAGGAAGCGGGAGGCCGTCCCCGCCTGCTCCGTCCTGACGACGAGGACTTCGTCGTCCAGACGGTCACACACCCGCCCGACCAAGCTCGGCGAGCCCTTCACCCGCTGGTCCATCCGCAATCTCACCGCCCACCTGCGGAACGTGCACGGCCGCATCATATGCATCGGCCGCGAGGCGTTACGTTGGTGCCTGCTCGCTCGCCGAGGCATCACCTTCCAGCACGGGAAGGTGCCAGGAAGTGGCGGACCGAGATTCGCGAGCTCATCTCCGTTCTCGACGAGTCCACATTCGTACACGATGGATTCTGGAAGAGGTTCTGCGACGACGTGGCGATGGGCGACCACGCGCCCGGGTTCCGGGCCGTCGGTACACGCGCGATCTGGACCGCCTACGTCAGCTTCGGCCTGGAGCTCTGGCTCGCGGCCTGACCGCAGGGTGGGCGGGAGGCACCCGATTGTGCGCCTCCCGCCCACCTGCGGCGTCAGGCGATCTGGACAGTGAAGGCGTCGTCCTGGCCGTCGACGAGGTGGTTCTTCAGCAGGGAACCGGACAGCGGGGTGCCGGCCGCTCCGTTGTCTGCCTTCCACGAGCGACTCCTGCCACTCCGGCGGCTACGGTCCAACCCCCGCGCAAGGGGAGCGAACACCAGCTGCCGCCCCGCCCCGAAACACCGACCATCACGATCACCAAGCCGACCAAAAACCAGCCTGACCCGCCGGAAGGGCCCCTCAATCACCGGTATTGCATCCAGACCGGGTTCAGGCCCGCCCCGGCGCCGGCCCCGCGGAATGCCCGCGGAACCGGACGGGGCATCAGGACACCGAGTTGTAGACCGAGATCTCGGTCAGCGTCGGCGTGTACTGCTCCGTGGCGATCTGGCCGGTGAGGGCCACCCGCAGCTTGGAGGTGGTGACCGAGCCGAAGCCGGTGACGGTCAGGTCGTGACCGATGCCGGTGTCGCGGCTCGCGAAGGTGACCCAAGTGCCGGTGGTGTCGTCCCAGCGCTGCAGGTCGAAGGACTGGACGCGGGGGTTCGTACCCGAGTCCGTGTACTCGTCCAGGTAGACCTGGTCGAAGGTGGTCGCCGCTCCGAAGTCGACGTCGAGGGTGATCGGGTAGGCGGCGTCGTCGGCGGCGGCCCAGCGGGTGCTGAGGTCGCCGTCGGTCAGCTTCTCCGCGCCGAGGGTGCCGTTCGCCCCCGGGTGGGTGGAGCTGGCGGTGACCGTTTTGCCGAGGGCGAGGTCGACGTGGTTGTCGGCCTCCTCCTCGATCGGGTCGTCGTCGACCGGGTGGGCAACCCGCTTGCCCTTGCGGGACTCGGCGATGCCGATGTCGGGCGCATCACCGTAGTAGAGCTTGGTGCCGAGGAAGTCGGCGGTGCCCAGGTGGGTGTTGTAGCGGCCCGCGTCGATCAGCGGCGAGTTCTTGCTCAGCCAGAAAAAAACGTGGCCGACTTCCATCAGGGCACTGAACTCCGGGTACGTGCACTTTTCGTCACGCCAGACAGCAATGTCAAGACGCAGTGGGGCGAGTTGCGCCTGTCGAACTCCGCGGACGCCACATGGAAAGCCAGGGCCAGCAAGGCTGCGCTGACGATCCCGCTTGCCACCACCACTATCGCCCCCGCGGACAAGCACCTCTTCATGGGCACTGCGGGATTCGATCTCACGCTTGCCGACGGGAACGTGCAGCGCATGAGGGTTGACACCGGAGACGCCAGTCTCGTCAAAGCCGCGTTCGGCAAGACTGGCGAATAGGACCGACCTGCAAACCTGGTGGCAAACTCGACACTGCTGCCACTGCCGATTCGAAGTGCCCCGGTGTTCCACACTCGTGCCTGCACGATCGGACACGCCGCGCGCACATGCGCCCTCAGGACCCTGGGCTGTCGGCGCACCGTTGTGGATCATAGGCGGCAATACGCTTTGCCCCGGACCATGGTAGGTCCGGGGCCGTTGCGCTGGTGCCGCCGGCAGGATGCGAACCTGTAACACCCGCTTTAGGAGCAAGGTGGGGCGATGTAGGGCTTGACCTGCGCGTTCGCTACCTTGAGCGGAGTCGCGCGGCGCGTATCACTGTACCCCCCGATTCCCCGTGAGTCCCCGTCCGCTCTGGCACGGATGTGGCACGACCGCTCTTCGTCCCGAAGGCCGATCGGCTACTTGGGGTGCTGTCCGTCGTGGTGACAGAGCTTGTTGCGTTTGATCGTGGTGGGGTCGGTGGCGCTGTGCGTGGTGGTGTCGCCGCCTCCGGTGACGGTGGAGGTGTTCGTGATCTGGTGGCCTGTGTCGCAGCCGCAGGAGACATCGACCTCAAGGGTGATGGGCGGGTAGCTGCCGCCTGCTGCCAGGGCGTCGTTGCGGGTGCAGGTGAGGGCGGTCAGGATGCAGTTCCATCCGGTGCCGGTGATGCTGCGGGCGGTGAGCCCTGGCGGGAGGGTGTCGTGCACGATGACGGCGCTGCCGTCGGTGGGGCCGGATCCGGTGTTGCCGACGGTGATGGTGTAGGTGCCCGGCCGGCCTTGGGTGAAGTTGCCCGTGTGAGTTTTCGTGATGGCCAGGGTGGGGGTGAGCACGATGTAGGAGATGACCACTTGGCCGTTGTTGTTCGCCGTCCCGACTGTGGACAGCGCATAGCTTGTGCCGGTGCCCGTCGGGGTGGCGAAGCTGCTGCCTCCACCGCCTCCCCCGCCACCCGCCGAGGTGCCCTGGAAGTTGACGGCGCCGCTGCCGCCGCCCCCGCCGGCGAAGTACCCGCCTCCACCGCCCCCACCAGCCCCGGCAGTTGAGGTGCAGCCACCGTCGACACTGCCCCCGGTGCCGCCGGTACCGACCTGGGCACCTGAAAACCCGCCTCCCGGCCCACCGTTCGTGACGCTACATTGCGGGACGGTGCCGGCGGCCCCCATGGCACCGCCGGTACTGGTGCTGGTGCTCCCACCGCCCCCACCCCGCCCCGGCGAAGCCCCAGGGCCGGTGGCACTTCCCGCAGTACCGGCGGTGGCATCCGCCGTCGTGCCGTTGATCCCGTTGCCCCCGTTCCCCCCCGTAGAGCCCGCTCCGGTGCCACCGGCGGCGGCGCCGCCCCCAGCGACCACCAGCAAGGAGCCACCCGTGCTGACGCTGGACGCCCCACCCCCACCCGGACCTTCCGACCGAAAACCACTGATCGGGAGGCCCCCGCCCGGGGCGCCGCCGTTGAACCCGCCGGCACCCCCCGTCCCGGTGCCGTTGCAGCCTTTGCCGCCGGTACCGCCGACGTTGATGGTGAAAGTCGTCGGTGCGGAGGTTTGCGAGAGGGTGGTGATCACCCGTGCCCCCGACCCGCCAGTCCCCGTGACGGAACAGGGGGTGCCGCTGTTGTCGGCGCCTCCGGCGCCGTCGGCGGTGATGGTGACGACCGCGTTCGCCGGGACGGTGAGGCTCTGCGGGGCTCCGGTAAAGCTGAAGGTGAGGGACGGGTCGGTCTCTCGTGCGGGCAGCGGGGCGGTGGCGGGCTTGGCCCCCGTTGGTGCGGCGGTCGCCGGGATCAGCGTGGTACCGGACAGCGCCACGCACAGTCCTGCCACCGCTCCCGCTCGCCGCCACTGCTGACGAGGGCCGATGCCTATTCGGGCTTGGCCTTGTCCGATCCCCACTCCAGAAGGGGGTTGATGTGGGGCGTGATGCTTGATCACCGATGTCTCCTGACTTCCTGGCTCTGGGGGCCTCTCTTCGCCATGCGGCAGCCCGGCGGGGCACTGTCGACGATCACTCATTGTTATACAAATTGCATAAAGATGCACGATAAGTAGCAAATAGGGGTCTATGGACAAAGGATCCGACCGGTTAGTGAGCCATCCAGGTCAGGTGTGAGCTGGTGCTGAGGCTCTACCGAGTGGCCAGCGCCAGGTCTAGGCGGTTCTTCCGGAGCTCGAACGCCGTGACCTCGGAGCGGTACTCCTCCCACTCCTGCTTCTTGTTGCGCAGGGTCTTGCCGGGCCTCCAGATGACCTGCGTGTTCGCAGCTCAGGACCGGTGCGCTCGTACGCCTGGTGGTCGCCACGCCGGGCATGGGTTTCCCCCTCCGTGTTGGCGCTGCTCACAGCCTTGCAGGGGTGCGCGGCTCCCTAATGGAAGGGCTCATGCGGCCCGTCATCCGATCAGCCGTTCGCGATCCCCAGCGACCCGCGAGGCCCTCGGTCTGCGGGAGAACTCTGCGGTTCCCGAAGCGGTGAGAGGTGATCCCTGCCGGGGGCCCGGTCCAAGACGCCAACGACTTCGACACCCCTGGTCGCGTGGCTGGCGGGGTCGGGCCGAGCGGGACGGAGGCAGGAGCGTGGCCGGGCCCCGCCAGGCCACGCGTCCCCGGCGAGTGCCGGGGACGACCAGCACACGGGACCGGCTCTGTCTTCAGAGGTCCGTGCCTCAGGAGCGAATACGGCTCACCACGAATTGGACATCCCCAGCGCTTACGTCCCCATTAGGAGCGACGGCTTGCGGCCGCTTGCGCGGAGCCCGGCCCGCAGGCCCACCCCCGACCGTCCCACCGCCGGCTCCGCAGGCCGCCGAACGGATCGTCTCCAGCAACGCCGACTCCGCCCTCGCCACCGGCCTCCAGGCCTACTTCTGCGACCCGCACAAGCCCTGGCAGCGCGGAACCAACGAGAACACCAACGGTCTGCTGCGCCATTACCTACCCAAGGCACCGACTTGCGGGTGCACTCGGCCGACGACCTCGCCCGAATCGCCCGCAGTCTCAACGGTCGGCCACGCGAGACCCTCGGCTACCTGACACCATCAGAAGGACTCGCCGAACTCATTGCGCACACGGATTGAATCCGCCCCGTCAAGCATCAACTGAATCTAGACGCCGTCAGTTCCAGACCTGGCCCGTTGGTCCACGGCGTAGGTCTGAGAACCCGCACGCAGGTTGGCCTGCGCCCTGCGGTAGGCGCGGCGGCTGGGCACCTCTGCCTGGGTGTTCTGCGCATCACGGCGGGCGGTCAGCGCGGCGAGCGCCTCACGCGCCTCCCCGAGGGGCCAGTCCGGCAGGTCGATCTCCCGGTGCTGCCGTGCGGCCGTCTGGATCTCCAGGTAGGCGTTGGCGGAGGCTGCCGCCTGCCCCGCCCGCTGCGGCGCGTTGACCGTGGTGAGTACCGCGCCCAGGCCTGCCGAGACCAGGGCGAGGATGCCGGCGGGGGTGCCGCCTGTGGACTCCACCAGCGCGGTCGTTCCCGCGACTGCCGCGAGCAGTGTCGCCGGAACGCCCAGCAGCCAGTGCAGGGCCCTCCAACGCTTGGCCTCCTCGAACTGCGTCTGGGCGCTGTACGTCGCGCTCTCCTCCAGCCGCCGGAACTCCGCTTCGAAGGCGCGGCGGTGAGCGTCCCCACGGGCGGTCATGTCCGTACCTGAGGGCGGAACTGGTTGGGCGTCAGCGGTGGCCACCTGTCCACGGTATCCGCCGGGCCGCATCCTCCGGAGCCCGTACGCCAAGGCTTATTCGGGGAGTTCGGCGTCGTACGCGGCGAGCGCCGCGTGCGCGGGATGGTGCCGGTGCAGACCGTCGATCATCTCGTGCCAACGGGTGGTCCCGATGAGTTCGTTGGCGTGCAGAGAAGCCCGGAGTTCCGCGAGCGGGACTCGGTCGAGGAAGGGCAGGGCGAGCGGCGGGGCGTCCAGACCGATGTCGAACTGCCCGTCCGGGACGGGCACGGTGAGGAAGCCGTTCCAGCCGGAGCCGGCCCGGTCCAGCACCATCCAGTACCGGGCGGGGGCGCCCGTCCCGGCGGTTCCCCGGACGGGGTTCACCCGCACGGGGTAACAGAGTGGCCCGTCCTGCGCTACGGATCTGCCGGGTGCCGTCCCGTCGTCCTCGATCGCCAGCTCGACGTCCACCATGCCGTCCCGTGTCACCGCCACCTCGGCGGTCAGCGGTCGTTCGCGCAGGGTGACCACCCGCTCGTCCTCGTCCTCCAGCTCCCCCGAGGAGGCGAGCAGGACGAACTCGGAGTCGAGACGCACCGTCAGGGACAGATCCACGAAGACGGTCGCGGGGCCGGTCAGCCGGGTGCCGGCCAGCCGGGCACCGTGACGGAGCGCTGGGTCAGCACCGAGCCGTTCGGCCAGCGCGGCGAGCGCCGACCTGGTGGAGGCCGGCAGGCGCGCCGGGTCCGCCGTGGACAGCCCGGTGAGCAGGGCGGCCGCCTCACGCCCGAACCAGAGGCCGCCCCGGCCGCCGCGCAGTCCGGCTTCGAGTACCGACAGCGGACCGGCGAGCGAGGTGGCGGCCGGCGTGAACCAGTGACGGAGCTCACGCGCCTCCGGCGCCCTCACGACGCCGTTCGCGGACGAGGGCGGCGTACCAACGGGATGGAGCAGCGCGGCGACGGAGTGCGCCGCGGCCTCGACCCGGTTCCATGGCAGGCAGTGGAAGAGGGCCGCGGGGGCCGCGGTCTCCCGGTCGAGGCGGTGCAGCAGGAGGTAGCGCAGTTCCAGACTCTCCGCCCGCAGCTGTGCCACGGTCCGGGGATCGGCCGGGACGGCGGTCCAGGACTCCTCAAGTCCCGCGACCAGACCCACGCCGTCCTCCGTGACCGGCAGCGGCCTGCCGAAGTCGTCCAGTTCGACCACCAGGGAGCCGTCCGGAGCCCGCAGGGCGAGCGCCGGGACGGGTGCTCCGTTCCGGCCGACGGTCACGCTCGTCCGTGCCCAGGCGGCGGTAGTGAACCGGCTCATCTCCCGAGCGTCGGCCCGCTCGTTGCCGTCGTTGATCCGTCCCAGGGACACGGGAGCACCTGGCGCACCCGGTTCCAGGCGAGCGATCCAGCTGCTCAGCGGGCGGTGCACGGCCATCACGTCCTCCTCCTGGGCCGTGCCCATCATGCGCCAGGCCCGGTGATCCGGGCGAGGAGCTCGACAACGACCGGGCCGTAGGCGCGGAGCGACTCGGCGGGGAGGGTGTGCGGCGGGCGCGGCAGACAGGTGTCGGCCTGCGCCCGCAGACGCTGCCAGGCCGCCTCCCCGCGCTCGTCCAGCCTCGCCACGAGGTTCGCAGGAAGGGTTCTTGCCCAAGCCCGCACCGCGCTGTCGTCCAGGCCGTGTTCTTCCTCCGCGCCGCTGTCCGGGCGGGGCCCATTCTGTCGCCGGACCGCGCGGTCATCGCCGGGCTGCTGCCAGCGCAGCAGGAACTTCAGGGCGCGCAACAACAGTTCGGCGCAGGTCTCAGGGCTCTCCGGCACACCGGCGGGGACGAGTTGGCGGGGTCCCCCGCCTCGATGGGGTAGGTCCCCGAGCGCCCGCCCGAGTGGGTCCACGACGACCTGGTGCAGCGGGTCGTACAGCAGGGTGTTGACGGTGAGGTCGCGCTGCCGGCTGTCCTGGTCCAGGTCCGTACCGGTGGCGGCGTAGGGCAGCCCTCGCAGACCGAGGCCCCGGTAGTCCAGGACGTGGCTGTCGCGTTGCGGCGTGAGGACGGAGCAGACCAGGCTGTCGGGGCTGAACCTCCGGGGGCACTCGGCGCTGGAGCCGTCCCGTTCGAGGACGTCTTCGGCGAGGTCGCAGAAGGCACCGGCCGGGGCGGTCCCCGTGGCGTCCAGGTCGCCGACCTCGTCCGGGCGGAAACCCGATAGCAGGTCGCGGGGGGCGCCCCCGACCAGCCAGAAGCCGTGCCCGGACGTGGCGAACCGGTCGATGAGGGGCGCGAGGAACCGGGGGCCACGGCCGCCGTGAATCAGCTCGTCGAAGGCCTCGGTCAGGCCGGGAACGAGGTCTTCGGCGTGGTGGACCCGGCCCCGCACGCCGTGGTGGACCCGGTCCCGCTCCAGTTGTGCGTAAGGGTGGAGGCCGACCCGCTCCAGCGCCGGGTGCCGGGCGGGGTCGGTGCTGCGCGATGGCGGCCCGCTGTGTTCGTCGCCTTCGAGCAGCAGCCGGTCGTCGGCGGAGGTCGGCACGGCCTGGGCCGCGCAGCCGAAGCCGATGACCCGCCTGCCGTCGAATACGTCCCCGGTCATGATCGGACCGTCGGCGGCCCGCACGGCAGCGCCCATCCGCGTCGAGGCCCCCGAATTGGTGTCGGCGCCGTCGGCCGACCACGCGTCGCCAGCCCGACTCGGCGGGACCTCCGGTTCGGTGCCCACCCGGGGGCCGGCAGCTCCGGGACCGGTCATCCGGCGGCCAGTCCGGTCCATCGCGCCTCCCCGTTCTCCATGCGCATGATCAAAGGCACGGGCACGGACTTCCACACGGAGTAGACCGACCCGTAGTAGTCGCTGTCCCGGTCCGGCTTCAAGCCCAGTATGGCGATGTCGTGCAGCTGCTCCGGGGTGCAGGTGATGTCCTGCTTCGGCTCGTCCACGCACGTGGTGATGCCTGGATACATGAGCCCCTGGGGTCCGTTCCCGCCGGGGTGGACGCGGATGGCCGTGAGGATCTCCGACGGCGCCTCCGTCCGCCGGACCCACTGCAGTACCCCCTCTCCGCAGCCGGCGCAGAGCCGGACCAGTGCCTCGGTGTCGTCGTCGTCGGCTGCTCGCTCGATGCGACGGGCTAGCCGGACCATCGCCTCGGGCAGCGTCTTTCCGTGGTCGTCGACCGTCGTCACTCCCGCAGCGGGGGGTTGTGGCCGGGCGGCGGGCGCCCCCGCGGCGGCGCTCTCCGCCGGAGTGAAGACGAAGGTGGACACACCGTCCGCCAGTACGTGTTCCCTGGCGCCGGAGGTGAGGCTCAGGGCGCCGGTGGGAAGACTCACCCCGTCGGCGACAGGACCGTCGCCGCGCAGACGCGCGACTCGCCCGTCGGCCCCGAGGGCCAGTCCGAGCAGGCCGGATCCGAGGTACGTCCACTTCCCGTCGCGTACGTAGTAGGTGACGGACCGGCCGGGGTACCGGGCCTGGCAGCTCTCGATCCCCGTGTAAGTGACGGTCAGTCCCTCCCCCGCCCAGGAGGCCGAGGTGATCGAGCGCTGGTCCCCGATCAGCGCCTGGCGGAACGCGGTGTCGCTGGGCAGCAGGCGCTTCGGCCGACCGGACGCGCCGGAGTGCTCGAAGAGCGTGGATACCGTCCAGCAGGCCCCGCCGCTGTCCGCGCTGCCCCAGGCGACGCCCTTGCCGTCCGGTGCCCGCCAGGCCTGGGTGAGAGTGGACGGCTGCTTGGCCGGCAGGAGCGGGCGGACTCGTCCGCGCCGGTCGACGGCGTCCAGGGTGCCCTGGCCACGGAAGACGCCGGGGCCTTCGGGCAGCGGGGTGAACAGGGTGACGTCCTCGGCCCCTCCAGTGACGAGGCGGGCGTACGGTCCCTTGGTCCGGCTCAGTGCGATCCGCCGCGGATCGCCCGTGGCCGGGAACACCAGCAGCGCGCTGCCGTCGCTCGCGAGACTGACGGCGTCCGCGCCAAGGAAGCCGGCTCCGCTACAGGGGCAGGCATGGGAGACCTTCTTGCCGGTGGTGACGTCGAGGACGTGCAGCCTTCCGGTGGTGTCCTCCTTCTGCGGGTCCGTCCAGACCAGCCGGCGGCCGTCCGGGGACCAGCTGAGCCGGTCGGGCACCTGTGCTCCGGTACGGTCCGCCTGCCAGGTACGGCCGGCGGCGTCGGCCACCATCACCGCCTGTTGCTTCGGCCGGACGAAGGCGAGAACGGGCCGCTGACGGTCCGCCGCCGAGGAAGAAGGACCGGTGCCCCGGGCACCCGGGGCCTTGTCGTCGTCGGGGGCCGCCGAGCACGCGGCGGTGGCGACCAGAGCGGTCGACAGGAGGAGGGCCGCCAGGGCGCGGACGCGTGAAGGCATGGGTAGGGGAGTCATGCGTCGGTCACTTCTCCTCGGCGCACAGATCGATGTACGGATGGCGGTCGCCTACGTGTTCGGCCCACTCCTTGCGGGTGAGCCCCTTTCCGCCGGTCCACCGGCAGATGCTCCGTTGCCAGTCGATGCCGCCCACCTTCCAGAGGTTCAGCGGCCCGGCGGCGTTGTCCGTGCGGAACGAACGGGTGACGGCGACCAGCATGCGGTCGTCCGGCGACCAGTACAGGTGGATGATGTCCCCGGCACCGCTCCGGTGCAGGGCGGGCATCGACAGAAGTCCTGTCGCGGTGTCGTGGACGAGGACCTGGTCGGCGAAGCCGACGGCCGTCCGGCTCCCGTCGGGTGACAGTGCCACCGTACTTGCCTCGGTGGCGGCGTCGGGCACGCGGAGCGGGGACCCGGTGTCCCGCAGATTCGCGTCCAGATAGCGGACGGAATTGCCATTGGCGAGGAGGGCGAGGCGGGAACCGTCCTGGCTCCAGTCCAGCCGGTACACGCCAGGCGTCTTCACCGCCCGGGTGATGGCATCCCGCGGCGTGGTCAGGTCGATGGCGACGAGCCGCGCATCGTCCTCGCCCGGCCGTTCCAGGGCGACGGCACGGGTGCCGTGCACCCGGAGGTCGATGCCCTGAGCGAGAGGGACGGTGTCCAGCTCCTTCCAGGTCCGGGTGGACCACACCGTCACCGGGCCAGTGACGTGCCGGGCGATCAGCAGGTGAGCCTCCGGCACGAACGCGACGTCGGTGACGATCCGCTCGGCGCTGCGACGGTCCGTCTCGTCCACGCCGGACGGCCGCAGGTCCCGCAGCCAGGTGCCGTTCCGCCGCCACACGGCGATCGTGCCCCGCCCGTTGAACTGTCCGGCTCCGGCCACGTACTCCGCGCTCATCGCGACGTCGTTGACGAAGAACGTGCGGGAGCTGTAGGTGGTCTCGTGCGGCCAGTCCGTCCCGGCGGAGAGGGACGGGCTCTCCCTCGCCTCCGGACGCACCATGTACAGCCCCTCGGCGGCGTGTGAGAGGTCCGAGAAGGAAGAGAGAAGCAGTCGGCCGTCCCTCCCGAAGGCGGCAGCGCTGGTCGCCGGTGCCGTGCTGCGGCCCAGCGGCCCGGGCCGGTCGTCGAGGACGTTGACGCGCCCGCCGCGCCCCGCCGAGACCACCGTGAAATCAGCCCCCACGGCCACGGCGGTCGCCGGACCCCCGCGGGGCTCGTCAAGACCCCGGCTCGCGGCGGCGTCGTCCCCGGCGCCGACCGGTACGAGAGCGGTGCCGGCGTCGCCGGCGATGGCGACGCTGCCACTGTGCTCGACCATCGCGCGGGGGGCGGTGGGCAGATTGCCCACGGCGAAGGTGAGCTGCCGGCGCCGGGCTCGGTCCCAGGCCTGAACGCCCCCGGGTGTGGCGAGGACGATCAGTTCGTCGTTCGCCCCGATCTGCGACGGCGTGCCCTGGACGTCCTCCTCCTCGATCTCCACCGCCGCCTTGTGGCTGTCGAGGCCGACGGAGAGTACGCGGTCGTTCGTCAACAGCAGAACCACCCGCTCCTCGGCGGGCTCCCGGTCGGGGCGTGGATTGGGGCTGGCAGCCACCGAGGCGTCCACCACCACGCGCAGGCCACCGGGCAGCCCCTGGACGTCCATCGAGCCGAGCCGCCGGCAGTCGGTCTGCTGACGGGTGGTGGTGTCGTACTGGGCCATCGTGCCGTCGTCTCGCACTTCCACGAGCCGGACTCCCCGGTCGGTGAAGGCAATCGCAACGGTTCGGCTGTCCGCCCGCGCACAGGTCGGCTCCGGAAAGGTGCCCCGCAGGACGGGTTTCTCGTCCAGCACCTCGTACAGGGAGACGACGGAGGCGCCGCGGGCGGCGAGCAGGCCGCTCACGTCGTTGAGTACCAGGCCACCCACCTCCCCGGGCGTCTTCCCCAGGAGCTTCCCCGTGCGCAGGTCCCAGGATTTGACACCCGAGTCATTGCCCGTGGTGTAGACGCGGTCGCGTTTGTCGTCCACGGCGACGCTGTCGACCCGGGTGGGGCTGGCCTGCCAAGAGAGCCGTACGCCGGAGTTGGTGTCCAGCACGTCGCGCATCGCCTGGACGGCCCGCGGGGTGTCCGGCTCGATACGGCTTCCGGCGAGGCCGAGCAGGCCCGCGAGACGGGGATCGGTCTGCCGGAGTGTCAGGGCCTCCGCGGCGAGATCCGCTGCGAGCGCCTTGTCCGCCTCCTTGTCGCCCACCTTGGCGAAGTAGAGCGCCATTCCCGTGACCATCGCAAGGACGACCAGGAGCGCGGGCCCGGTCACCTTGGCCCAGCGGGCCAGGGCCGGCCCGTCCCAGGTCCGGGCCAGGCGGGCGGCCTCGGCGACGGTGGAGGCGACCAGGAGGTTCGCGGACCTGTCGCCGTGCCACGCCTGACGGGCCTCGTCCTCGTCGTCCCCAGGGACGATCACGTTCTGTCCGTTGTCCGCCGCCTTCAGCTTGCTCGCATAGCCACCCACGCTGACCAGCCGGCCCGCCCGCGTCCCGTCGAGCCCGCCGACCAGCGCCGTACGGGAGTTGAGACGGCGTAACGCTGGCAGGGAGAACCGGTCCCTGAAACTCCTGGAGGAAGGCGGGCCGGGCCGGACGCCGGTCCGGCGCCGCCCCACCTCGCCGATGAGCACACCGAAGGCACAGCCCAGCGACCGGTCGGCGACCATCCCGACGACACCGTCCGCGCCGGTCAGCGACCACAGGACGGTCCCGGTGACGTCGTGCCCGGCTGCTGTCCAGGCGTCTCGGAGGGACTGCTGGAACCGCGCGTCGGCACGGAAACCGGACATCGTCCGGGGGTCGGGTATCAGCGTGGGCGGCCCGTCGGGCAGCACGGCGACCGTGAGTGTCCCGCGTGCTCCGCCCCGGCCGGCGTCGAACAGCACGCCTGCCTCGGCTACCTTCTGCGGCTCGGGCAGCGCCCCGTCCAGAGTCAGCAGCCACAGCAGGACCGGCAGGGCGAGATCCCGCTCGTCCTCGCCGAGTCCCGCCGTCAGCCGGTTGATCCGTGCCGCGTGTCCGGGTGCCGCTCGGTCCAGCAGGCTCGCCGTCTCCAGCCCGTCGAGCGGAAGGTGTGCCTGGCAGTGCCGCAGCCACAGCATCCCGGTCTGTAACTGACGCGGCGCGTCCTCCACGTCTCCGACCAGTGCGAGTGCCATGGCGGCGGAGGCCCGCAGGGCATGGGCGGCGGCCGGTTCGTCCGCGCGGTATGGGCCCTGACCCGCGAGGGCCCGGACGCTGGTCGCGGCGGCGGCCCTGGGAGCCAGCAGTCGGTGGACGTCCGTATCCCCGTCGCGGAGGGTACGCAGGACCTCGGTGTCCTCGGCGGCGACGCGTTGCCGCAGGTAGGCGAGGGCGGGCTGCTCCGGTGAGAGCAGGGCGCGCCGCACGCGCCGGGCGGCTGTCCGGTCGGTGACCGACAGCTCCGACGTCAGTAACGCGCCGACGTCCAACGCTGGTGAAGGCTCGTCGGCCACCATGCCTCCCCGTTCCCCCGCCGGCAGTAGCGTGCCGTCCACCGGTCCACCGGCACATGATGGCAGCCGCGGCGTCAGGAGAAGGGGGACTTGCGGAGATCCGGACACTCTTGTCGGTTCTTCTCGTAACCTTCACAATCGCTGTCGCGTCCGGTCCGTTGCGGCGCCGAACGTACGGTCGCTCCTGAGTGGACAGGCCCCACCGCCCAGTCGTGGAAACCGTTGACCGCAGCGCGGTTGCGCCGCCACCTCACCGGCTCCACCGCAGCAGGCGCCAACTGCGTGCGCCACCGACGAAAGGCCATCAAGTCCGCCTCACACGCCGGCAACACCGGGGGCGCCGGTGACGACCGCGGTGGAGGCCTGGGCGGCCCGCTGATCCCACCGGCCGCCTGGCTCCCCTCGTGGCCGCCCCCGGGCCGACTGGCCGACGCCTCAGCTGCCGACGGTGTCCCGCCATGAGTGCCGTGGCTCGTGTCCCAGCACCTCACGGGCCCGCCGCACGCTGAGCAGCGTCTCATACGTGCCGATCTCGCGGGTCGGCTTCACATCGGGGAAGACAGCGGCGAGCAGTTCCGCGGAGGGGCGGTTCACGATTGTGTCGGCCGCGGCGATGACGTAGCTGGACGCGCCCGTGACGGCGGCGTTCAGCTGTCCGTCAGAGATGTCGCTGGAAGTCGAGTTCGCTGGCCAGTAGTGCCGCGCCGGTAACTCCGGCGCGCGGGCCGAGTTCTGACAGCACGATCTGCAGGTTCCCGGTGGCGAGCGGCAGCGAGCCCTTGTACACGACGCTGCGGATCTCGGCGAGCAGCAGATGGCCGAGGCCGGAGACGCCACCGCCGATCACAATCATGGACGGGTTGATGAAGCTGACCAGCGTGGCGAGGACTTGCCCCACCCGGTGGCCGCCGTCCCGGATCAGGTTGACGCACGTGACGTCGCCGCCGGCCGCGCACTCCGCCACGTCCACGGCGGTGAGGAGGCCCTCCGCGGCGAGGCGTTCTGCCAGCGCCGGCGACTGCCCCGAACGGGCGGCCTCGGTGGCGTCCCGGGCCAGGGCCACACCGCCGAAGAGCGCCTCCAGGCAGCCGGTTCTGCCGCACGAGCAGACCGGTCCCTCGGCCTCGACCTGTATGTGGCCGATGTCGCCTGCGGATCCCTCCGACCCGCGGTAGATCTGGCCGTGGACCTGCACACCGCAGCCTATTCCGCTGCCGATCTTGACGAACAGCAGGTTGTCGACGGACTTGGCGACCCCCGCGTACCGCTCGCCGAGGGCCATCACGTTCACGTCGTTGTCCACCACGACCGGGCAGCCGTGCGCGCGGGTGAGGGTGTCCCGGACGGGGAAGCGGTCCCAACCCGGCATGATCGGCGGGGAGACCGAGATCCCCTCCTTGAAGCTGACCGGCCCCGGCAGGCCGATGCCTATGGAGTTGAACCGCGCGCACCCGGCCTGGTCCGCCATTTTGTTCAGGAGTTCGTTGACCCTGTCCAGGACCGCGCGCGGACCTTTACGGATATCGGCCGGCTCGGCATAGGAGGCGATCGGTTCCAGCCCTCCGTCGGTGATCTCGATGTCGATCGAGCTGGCCCCGAGGTCCACCGCCGCGAACCGGATTTCGGGATCGAGCTGGACGAGAGTGGAAGGACGGCCGCCTCGAGAGGTGGCCGGCCCCGCCTCGAGCACCTTCCCGGCGGCGATCAAGCGGTCGAGTTCAGCCAGCAGCCGCGGCCTCGCCACTTCCAGTTGGTCGGACAGCTGTGCACGCGACAGCGGCCCGAGGTCGCGCAACAGGCTCAGCGCGCGGTACTGGATGGTCACAGGCTCACTTCCCGGGTATCAGCCGCATGTGTGACAAAACGTTAGGGGCGTTACGTCATAAGCGTCAATGGCTTTCGCGCGGATCGCCGAAAGTTAAATCAGAAACAATAAAAGCATCGGCATGTCGTGAAGTTACCCGACCGGAATCCCCGTCCGGGGCCGCCGGCATGTGGACGCACTTCAGGGCCCGGTGGCCGCCGTCCGGCGACGGCCACTGGTGGGCCCTGGAGCGTCGGCAGGGTGCTGCCCGCCGTGACGGCCGGGCAGCACCCTTCGCATCAGCCGGCCAAGCCTCCCTTCACGGCGAGGGCATCGCGGGCAAGAGCGGTCCGCGCGGTCGCGTCGGTCACCAGTTTGGTGTCCTGGGCCAGTTGCGCGACCTGGTCCAGGACCGCGGCTGCCTGGTTGGTGCGCCCTGCGTCGGCGTGCGCCCGGGCCTGGTCGAGCCGGACCGTCAGCCGCTGGCGGCCCTGCTCGGTCAGCCGGTTCTCCGCACGCAGCTGGGTGATCAGAGTGTCCATCTCGTCGAAGGAGGTGCGGGTGGTGAAGTGCACGGTGCGAGTGGTGGTGTTGCCCGCCGCGTCACGACCTGTGACCACCAAGTCGTGGTCACCCAGCGGCAACCGCCACAGCAGCAGTGGCTGCCCCGGGGTGACGGGAGTACCGTCCAGCAGCGCTGTCGCGGTCGGCCCTCCGGAGACGGCGTCCGTGAGCGAGACCACCGGCGTCGGGCGCTGGGAGTCCCCGTAGGCGGTGTCAGCCGTCACGCCCGTGACGGTCACCGTGGGTCCGGTCCGGTCGATCCGAACGGCGATGGTGCCGACCGCGGAGATGTTGTTGGCCGTGTCCGTCGCCCGGTACCGGATGGAACTCATCCCCTCCGCGGAGAGGGTGACCGTGCTGTTCGCGCTCAGCCAGGTCGTGCCTCCGTTGAGCGAGTACTCCCGGCTCTTGATGGCGCCGTTGTCGGTGGCGTTGACGGTCAGCGACACGTTGCCGGTGTACCAGCCGTTGCTGCCGGTGGGCTGCGCCGGGTTGAGGGTGGCCGTCACCGTCGGCGGTGTCCTGTCGGCGACACCGGACCCCTGGAAGGTGAAGGAGTCCACTTCGACGCCGCCCGAGGACGTGACGTAGAGCTGCCCGGTGCCGGTGGGAGCCGTGCTCAGCGCCGTGTTGATCGTCTGCCAGCCGTCACCCGCCGGGACCGTGATCGTGGCGAACGGGTCGGACCTGGGTGTGCCCCAGCGCAGCGACAGGGTTCCGGCGCCGGTGGCACGGGTCTGCACCCCGGTGATGCCAGCGAAGGAGACCGGGTCGTAGCCGATCCAGTCGCCGTTGTCGAAGGCGGTCAGCTTGCGCTGTCCGGACGCGGTGGCGTCATCGGTGATCACGACGCCCTGGGACGAGTCGTAGTGTTCGCCCTGCATGAGGGCGGGGTTGAGGACGACTTGGGCGTCGCTGGTGGCGGGCGGCACAGAGCCGGCGCCCCGGTCGGTGTAGGTGAGACCGAGGACGCCGAAGACGTTCTCCGTGTCACCGTGGCCCGCGTCGGCCGGTGTGGTGATCGCCCCCGAGCAGCCGGTCCCGCTGCTCACCGGGTGGCCGTGCTGGTTGTGGCCGAGGCCGAGGGTCCAGGCGGCCTTGGTGCAGTCGATGTTGGTGCCGTCCTCCGGATCGTCGATCCGGGTGGCGTACGGCACCACGTCGCCCCAGGTGAAGAAGCCACCGTTGGGCGGGGAGGTGAACGCCACCGTCGGAGCGGTGTTGCCCACGGTGATCTGCTTGCTGGTGAGGCCGGTCTTGCCCTCGGGGTCGGTGACCTTGAGGCGGGCCTGGAGCTGACCGTTGTCGGGATAGGTGCGGCTGGCCGTGGGGCCGGTGGTCTCGAAAGTGCCGTTGCCGTCGAGGTCCCACTGGTAGGTGAGGGCGGAGCCTTCCGGGTCGCTGGAACCGGTGGCGCTGAAGGAGACGGTGAGCGGCGCCTGGCCCGAGGAGGGGCTGGCACTGATCACCGCGGTGGGGGCCTTGTTGCCTTCGGCGTAGTCGATCCGGTAGAGGCCCGCGTCGGGGTCCTGGCGGAAGAAGCCGTCGCCGTAGTCGAGGACGTAGAGCGCGCCGTCGGGGCCGAACTCCAGGTCCATCGGGTTGTCCCACGGCGGGATGCCGTTCTCGGAACGCTGGCTGTTGGGGAGTACGTTCTCCAGTTTGGTGACCGGACCGTCCGGGCCCGCCAGGGTCAGGGCGGCGACGTAGTCCTGGGAGAACTCCCCGAGGAAGGCCTTGCCGTCCCAGTAGGCGGGGAACTTGCCCGGGGCGGGGTTGGCCGCGTCGTAGTGGTAGACCGGGCCGCCCATCGGAGCCTGGCCGCCGGGACCGCCAGGACCGCGGAAGGCGGTCAGTTCCGGCCAAGGCTGGTCGGTGTCGCGGTCGCCGTACCACAAGGTGGCCGCCCTTGCCGGGGGCAGCTGGGTGAGGCCGGTGTTCCAACGGGAGTCGTTGACCGGCGCGGCGCAGTCGAAGGCGGGGCCGGGCGTGAGGGTGGCGAAGTCGAAGTCCCGGTAGGGACGGGTGTTGTCACCGGTGCAGAACGGCCAGCCGCTGTTCATGGCGGTGGTGGTGGTGTCCCACTCGACGTAGCCCATCGGTCCGCGGTTGGGGTCGGCGTTCCCGGCGTCGGGGCCGTAGTCGCCCCACATCACCGCGCCCGTGGCCTTGTCCACCGTCATCCGGTAGGGGTTGCGCAGGCCCATCACGAAGATCTCGGGTCGGGTCTTGTCCGTGCCGACGGGGAACAGGTTGCCCGGCGGGATGGTGTACGTCCCGTCGTCCTGGACGTGGATGCGCAGGATCTTGCCGCGCAGGTCGTTGGTGTTCCCTGAGCCGCGGCGCTCGTCGAGGCCGGGGTTGTAGGTGGCCGCGTCGTTGATCGGGGTGTAACCGTTGACGTTGGGGCCGGACGCGGGAGTGTTGCCGCCGGTGGACAGGTAGAGGTTGCCCTGCGCGTCGAAGTCGACGTCGCCAGCGACGTGGCAGCACTGACCGCGGTTGGTGGTGACGCGGATGATCTCCTGGGCGGTGGACAGGTCGAGCTTGTCCCCCGTCCACTTGAAGCGGGTGAGGGAGTCGTAGCCCTCCCACTGCTTCCAGTAGGCGTCGGTCTGCCCGGCCGGCAGCCGCTCGGGGGCCGCGCCGGTGGGAGTGCTCAGCGGCGGCGAGTAGTAGAGGTAGACCCAGTGGTTGGTGGCGAAGTCCGGGTCGAGGGTGACGGTCTGCAGACCCATCTCTGAGTTCTGGTAGACGTCGAGGTGGTTCACGACCTTGGTGATTCCGGTGCCGGGGTCGGTCATCCGCAGATCGCCGTTGCGGGCGGTGTGCAGGACGCGCAGATCGGGCAGCACGGCGAGGTCGATCGGCTCGCCGGTGTCCTTGCTGAGCGTGGCCTTCTCGTAGTTCGACCAGTCCACGGCGGGGTCGGCGGCGGCCGTGCCCGCCTGCGCCGCGAGTGCGTCGTCCGGTTGCGCCTGCGCAGCCGGTGCCAGGGCGAGACCGCCCAGCATGGGCAGCGACGCCAGGAGCACCCCGGCCATGAGGCCTCTCAGGGTACGGTACACAGTGATGCGTCTCCTTGGTCTGTGCCGGTCAGGAGGTGCGCAGCCGGGCCGGCCCGCCGGTTGCGCCGTGGCAGCGGTACGCAAACGGCGGGCTGTGCCCGATGGGGTGCCTGCGATCAGGCCAGCAGGCCCTTCAGGGCCGTGAAGCTGCGCTGCGCGGCGCCGAACGAACCCGGCGGGTTGGGCTGGGTGTTGGGCGCGGTGTCCTGCTCCCAGATGCCGACGTGGCTGCCGCGGGCTCCGATGTCCCGGATGAACTGCTGGTACGGCAGGACGCCGGCGCCGAACTCGACGATGGAGTAGCCGTCCGCACCCGAGCTGGCGGCGCCGTCCTTCATGTGGAACAGCGGGTACCGGTAGGGCTGGTTGCGCACGTAGGCCGCGGGGTCGAAGCCCGGCCAGCGGTGCTGGCCCACGTACGCCCAGTACACGTCCAGCTCCAGGTAGACGTAGCGCGGGTCGGTGTTGCGCAGGAAGACGTCGTACAGCCGGACCGACGGCTGGTCGGTGGCGAAGGCGAACTCCCCGGCGTGGTTGTGCTGGTAGAGCTTCAGACCACGGGCGGCCGCGGCCTGCCCCCAGGCGTTGAACTCCTCCGCGGCGGCGAGGTAGCCGGCGACCGTGTTGGAGTTCGACGGTGCGTTGGCGGTGCCGACGTGCGGCATGCCCAGGATCTCCGCCGCGTCGAGCTGGCCCTGGAGGTTGGAGCGGAAGTCCCCGATGCCGACGTGGCTGCCGATCGCCTTCAGGCCGTTGTCGTCCAGCAGTTGCCGGATCTCCTGGAGCGTGATCTGCCTGCCGAGGATCGAGGTGCTCTGCGTGTAGCCCGCGAACTCGACCTCCTTGTACCCGATGCGTGCCATCTCCTCCAGGACGACCCGGAAGCCGAACGAGCTGACCTTGTCGCGGACGCTGTAGAGCTGCAGGGAGATGCGGTCCTTCGGGATGGACAGGATGCTGGGCGCGGCGGAGGCGGACGGCGCCGTCGCAGCGCCGACGATCGAGGCGGCGGCGACCGCCACAGTGGTGGCGGCGGTGGCCCGCAGGAAGTCTCTGCGGTCGAAGGACTTGTCCAGGTGGCCCACGGTCACTCCTTGATGGATGGGGCAAAGAAGAGTGGGGTGTGAGGTGTGTGGTGTTGACGGTGCGGAGCGCTCTTCGCCCGTGGACGGGCTGGGATCACAGACCGGTGCCCTCGGCAGCCGCTTCGGCCTCCGCCTGCGCGGTACGCGCCGCCACCTTCGCGGCGAGGTCGGCACCGCGGTCCTGCGGGGCCGCCTTGGCGGCCCGGGCGAGCGACGCCGAGGGGGCGGTGGTGGTCGCGGCGATGCCGCCGCGCACGCGGGCCAGTTCGCCCACCTGGAGGGCGGGGCTGTTGTCGCTGGCGGTGAGCTTGCCGAGGACGATGGTGTTGTCCAGGACCGCGTTCGCGTTGTTGCCGGTGACCGCGAGGTCGCCGCCGAGGTAGGTGGCCTGCGCGCAGGAACTGAGCGGGCCGTCGCCGCCGAGCTGGAGGGTGTCGGAGTTGTTCTGGTACGCCGTGTCGCCCAGGACTTCGCTGGCGCACAGGACACCGCCGAGCGTGTTGGCGTTCACGGTGAGCGTCTTGGAGACCGTGCTGTCGTACACGTCGGTGTAGAGGTTCGCGTCGCCGGAGACGGCGCCGGAGACGGTGGTGCCGGAGATGTACAGCTCGCCTGAGGAGGCTCTTATGTCTCCCTTGACGGTGGCGTCGACGCTGTACAGGAAGCCTTCGACGGCCGAGATGCCGCCGCTGGCCGTGGTGTTCTGGACATGTACGCCGAAGGCCCCCTGCTCGGTCACCGCGCCCTTGACGCTGCTGTCGGTGATGTCCAGGTAGGCGTTGTCCCCGACGGCGACGGTGCTGCTGAAGGTGACGCCCTTCGCCACGAGGTCGGCGCCGGCCTCGATCGTCACCGTGCCCTTGACCTTCGTACCGGTCAGCGTGCACGAAGCGCCAGCCGGCACCACGAGGGCGCCGCTCACGGTGACGGCTCCGCCTTCTCCCACACAGGTGGTCGTCAGCGCCGCCTGCGCGGGCGCCGCAATCGTGACCAGCCCTCCCGAGGCCACCAACGAAGCTGCAACAAGGTAGGAACGGATCTTCATGGAGCTTCCCTTCTGCTGCGGTTGCGGCCACGGCGACATGCCGCGGCCGGGAACCCCCGCCACGGCGGGGTGCTGCGGAGTGCGGGACAACTGTTACGACGGAAGCCCGCTACGTGGGGCGGGCGGGAGCTCGGCTTCTCGTCGACGGTGAGGACGCGTCACATACGACCCCGGCATGCGGGGTGGGTTGCAGGGCCGCGCTGTGCGTTACGTCGACGCAACACCGCGTCGATCGGCTGGAACGCTAATCGGGGTCCCCAGTGGTGTCCAGAGCTTTGGACGGAGTCATCGGAATCTTTTTGCCGAACCGTCAAAAGATCGCTGTCATCGGCGAATTGGTTCGATCGAAATGTTGGATAGCACCTTGACAGGGGTGACGCTCTGCTGCACGCTCGTGACGCTTCGCCACCCAGTCAGCGGTTCCACGCACCATCGTCATCCCTGACAGGAGCGCTCATGCCGACCGATCGTGGATCACCGGCGCCCGTGGCTCTGTCGCCACCACGGCACCTGTCGGTCTGCTCGCCTCGCGGGCCGAACTGACCGGACCCACCGGGCGTGTGACCTGTTTGCCGCTCCCCCACGCAGGCCCTCCCGGCCGGTCCGCCCCGGTCATGTGCGGCGGCGATGCATACAATCCGCCTCTGTGCCCGAAGGCGGGCTGCTCGCAACGACGTGGGCGACGGCCGCAACTTCCCTTCCTGACCGCCTCAGGGGTGCTGCCGTAGCGCTTGACCGGCCCCGGCGAGGCCACGGCTCGTCCTCATCGTCGCCTGCGCCGTTGCCGTGCCGACGGGCAGCCCCTGCCCGGCGCCTGGTCGTTCTGGCAGAACAACAACCGGTACTAATAGGCCTCCGTTAGGTCTGTCTCCCTGGAGCCTTGCCGCCAGGTCAGGGAAGCGAATGCCTTCCGTCCTTGGCCGGCGGCCGGGGTGGCCAACGGGGTGCCGGGTGTCGGTAGCGGGCTGGGGCCAGCAGCCGACGTCGCCGCGGCGGTCGGGGGCCCCGGGCTGGGTGTCGAAGGGGTGGGCGGTCACGTCCGCGCGCCTACGGTGCCGGGGACGAGCTGGAGCAGTTTCCGCCGTGGTCGTTCGCCACACAGCTGCGGCGCCGCACGCCCCCTGCACAGCCGGATGCAGGGGCTGGGCATCTACGGTTGGTCAAGCCGCCCGAAGACAGCGGACCCGGCTTCCGCGACAACCTGATCTACGTAGCGGTGACGGCCATGGCCGCAATCTTCGGCTTCGCCATCCAGGACCACCAACGCCTGCATCTGCTCCTGGCGGTCTGCCCCGCAGCGGTGGTTCTCCGGTAGACCTACCTGGCCAGCGACCAGATGATCACAGCGATAGGCGGCTACCTGGGATCCTCGCTGCGGCCGCACCTCGCCGCAGCAGCCGGCGCCCCCGAGGACCGCGTCCTGCGATGGGAGGCACGGCTGGCCGATCCCGGACGCAAACACCGGAAGATCGTCCAGCTCATCATCGATCTCATCACCTTCTGCCTCCCGTCGATCGCAGCCCTGACCAGCTACGGCATCCTCATCGACCCGAACCCATGGGCCGTGGCCGCCATCGTCCTCGAGGCACTGCTCACCGTGGGATTCGCCTGGGAAATCGTCCGCAGCGCCGAAATCACCTAACCCGGTATCCCAGTGTGGGATGCGGTCATGTTGCTCATCGCCTGCTCGCGTGCCGGGTGGGTTGTGTGCTGTCAGCGGCGGGAGATCGCGCCCTGCAGGGCCGTGGTGAGGATCTGCTGGGTACGGCGCTGATTCAGTGGCAGGTGGCCGATCAGGAGCCGGTAGTACAGGGCGCCGTAGACGAGGTCGATCAGGGTGTCGGCGTCGGTGTGCGGGTGGAGTTGCCCGTCGTTGATGGCTTGGTCGACGTGGGCTTTGATGTCGACGCGTCGGGGCTCGTGGAAGCGGGTGAGGTAGGCCTCGCGTACACCTTCGTCGGCCTGGGCGGCTCCCATGACCGCGCGGGCGACGGTGCCGTGCGGGCCATTGAGGAAGCGCACGACGGCGTTGAGCTGGCGTCCCCAGTCGTGGACGAAGTCGCCGGTGTCCTGCCAGGCCAGTGAGGGCTCGACGACGTTCAGGAGGCTGTCGACAAGTACCTCGCCGGGATGGGACCACCAACGGTAGAGGGTGACCTTGCTGACGCCGGCCCGGGTGGCGATGCCTTCCATGCTGAGTTTGCCGAGCCCGTCGGACTCGACGATCTGCAGGGCGGCGGCAAGGATCGCGTCCCGTTTCGTCTCGTCCCGGACCCGGCCTCGCGCTGTGGGTTTCGTGGCAGGCATAAACCCACTGTACGTCGCGTTCAGCTGTACGAACCGTTCACATGAACGGACCGTACAGGAGAACGCTGGTAATGAAGTGGTGGACCCCCCGGACAGCTGCAGCCACGGCTCTGGGCGATGTCGGGATCGGAGTACTGCTGACCTGCGCCTTCCTGCCGATCGTTGACTTCTTCATCGTGAATGTCGCTCTGCCCACGATCGACAGCACGCTGCATGCGTCCGAGCCCGCTCTCGAGCTCGTCGTCGCCGGCTACGGCACCGCCTACGCAGCGCTGCAGGTCCTCGGCGGCCGCATAGGCGACTCCCACGGCCGTCGCAGGATGCTCATGCTCGGCCTGGCCGGATTCACCGCCACCTCACTGCTGTGCGGGCTGGCGCCCAGCGTCGGCACCCTGGTGGTCGCCCGGCTCGCCCAGGGAGCGTCGTCCGCGCTGCTGGTGCCCCAGGTCCTGGCGACGTTCCAGACCGCCCTGGAGCCGGGGCGCCGCCACCGGGCGCTCGGCCTGTACGGAGCGGTGGCCGGTCTGGCGATCGCGGTCGGCCAGCTGTTCGGCGGCCTTCTGGTGACGGCGAACATCGCGGGCCAGACATGGCGGCCGATCTTCCTGGTCAACGTACCGATCGGCCTGGTACTGCTCGCGGCGATCCCCCGGCTCGTCCCCGACACGCGCTCGGATCATCCGGCAGGCATCGACCTGCCCGGCACCCTGCTGTTCACCGCCACCCTGACCGCGCTGCTCATCCCCCTGGCCGAGGGGCGCGACGTTCACTGGGCGGCCTGGACCTGGATCCTGCTCGCTGCGGCCCCCGTGCTCGCCGTCGCGACCTACCGGGTGGAGCGGCGCGCCGAGGCCCGCGGGGTCGTACCCCTGCTGCCGCCGTCGCTGCTGGCGCTGCACTCGGTCAAGCGTGGCCTCCTCCTGGGTATGCCGTTCTTCATGGGGATCGGCGGATTCATGCTGATCATGGCGTTGACCATGCAGGACAGCCTTCACGTGAACGCGCTCCACAGCGGCCTGACGATGCTGCCGCTCGCGCTGGCGCTGCTGATCGGCTCGCTGTTCGTCTCGCGGATGATCGACCGATTCGGGCGGCGCACGCTGGCGGCGGGAGCTCTGTCCCAGGCCACCGGTCTCGGCATTGTCATCGTCATGGTCGCCACCATGTGGCCACACGTGTCGCTGCCCGCGCTCGCGCCCGGTCTCGCCTTGGTCGGTCTCGGCCAGGCGCTGGTGTTCGGAGCCTTGTTCCGGCTTCTGCTCGCAGACGTCCCCCCGCACCTGGCGGGCGTCGGCGGCGGGGTGTTCAACACCGTGCAGCAGGGCGGCCTGGCACTCGGCGTCGCGTCCCTCGGCACGCTGTACCTCGGCGTCGCCGGTAGCGGGTCGGGCGGTGTCCTGACGGCCTTCATCGTCGTGGTCGCCCTTCAGATGACGGTGGCGCTCGTACTGTTCGTCGGCTCGCGCACCATGCCCGCTTCCGCGGGCGCGGCCGCCGCCCCGGTAGCTGAGGAGGCCTAGATGTACGAGCACGAACCTGGGCCCGGAACGCCTTTACCTGGCAGCCGACTTGCATCGCACCAGCCCTGACATGGCATTACCGGCGCCCTGCCGGCGGGATCCGCATGGCCGCCGATGGGCGCCGCGGGCCCGCGTTGGGCAAGGGGCGCGGCTTCAGGCGCCGTGGCGAGTCGGGGAGTTTGCCGCCTTCTGGCTGTTTTATGGTCCTACATCAAGATAGGTGGCGATATCGGAAATGTATATCGCTGCCATGGGGTTAGCACACAGCAACACAGGACCCGAATACGAAGAAGGTCCCGGTGTGTGACAGGGAAGGCAAGCGATCATGGGAATGTCCGGACGTACTGCCCTCGTCACCGGAGCCACCGCAGGCATCGGCCGCGCCGTGGCCGTGCAGCTGGCACGCGAAGGCGCCGACGTCATCGTGCACGGCCGCGACGCCGATCGCGGCGCCGAGGTGGTCAAGCAGATCGAGGCCGCCGGCGGCACCGCCCGGTTCCTGAAAGCCGATCTCGGCGACGCCGAGGACGTGCTGCGCCTGGCCGAAGAGGCGGGCGAGGTCGACGTACTGGTCAACAACGCCGGCATCTACAAGTTCCAGTCGACCGCGGAGATGACGCCCGAACTGTTCGACCTGCACATGGACCTCAACACCAAGGCACCGTACCTGCTGGTGCGCTCCCTGGTCCCGGGCATGATCAGGCGCGGTCATGGCGCGATCGTGAACATCGGCACCGTCGCCGCCACGGTCGCCACCACCAATACCGGCATCTACGCCGCGTCCAAGGCCGCACTGGAGCAGCTCACCCGCATCTGGGCGGCCGAGTACGCCACGCAGGGAGTGCGCGTCAACACCGTCACCCCCGGCGCCATCCGCACGCCCGGCACCTCGGCCGACACGGCCACGTTGAACGCCATCGCCTCTGGCATGACGGCGATGAAGCGGATCGGAGAGCCCGAGGAAGTCGCCGAGGCCGTCGTCTTCCTCGCCTCCGACCGCGCCAGCTACATCACCGGAGCCGTTTTGGAGGTGACCGGCGGCCGACCTGCCAACGGGCCCCAGAACGACTGACCCCTCAAGACCCCCTGGCCCGGGGCGGGTAAACCACCGCCCAGCCCCGAGTCCAGGGCTCGGGCTCCTCGAAGCCGCGGGGCTGATGGCCTGTCCCGGACGGCCGGGGCGCCCCTCCCCCAGCACCACCCGTCACCTGAAGGTGATCGCCATGAGCAGCACAGCGGAGCACTGCACCGCGCCGAACACCGCTCCACCAGTCGGCCTTGCGATGGCCGCCGGCCTGGACACGCTCTCGCGGCCACTTGCCGCACAGTTGTTCATGCGCGAAACCCGGGCCGTGCGACGGGCCCGCCGATTCATCGCCTGCATCCTGCAATGCTGGGGCGTCACCGAACGCGTTGCCGACATCATCTTGTGCGCCGCAGAACTCGCGGCCAACGCCTGCGAACACAGCCGGCCCGGCGCGGACCAGTTCCTGGTGCGTGTCCTGTTGTGCCAGGGCACCCTTCGCGTCGAGGTGCATGACCGTGATCCCCGTCGCCCGGCACACCGGAATCCCGATGAGCAGGCGTCGTCCGGGCGGGGCCTCATCCTCGTCAGGGACCTCGCCGACGGTTGCGGAGTCGACTCCAAACCCGGCAACGGCAAGGCCGTGTGGGCCGCCTTCGACGTCACCGGCCTCCCGCGTGACTGCGCCGTCCCGGCGTAGCCCGGCCGGTTCGGGGGCGCTCTCCCCCTGCCATCGCACCGCAGCAAGCGGCCGTCCCCTCGTCACCCTCATCGCGGGTCCGAAGGGAGGGCAGCCGGGGCTGTTCAGCTGTCTGTGGCGGCGCAGCGCTTGCCGCTCAGCCGCTTACTCCGCGGTGCCGACGATGACCTCCGGCGCGAGTTCCGCGACGCGGTCGAGGAGCTTGACCAGCTGGGCGTAGTCCTCCTCGGACATGGCCTCGCGCAACCCGTGCTCGACGCCTTCCGCGAACGCGCGGGCGGCTGCTGCCCGCTCGGTGCCGGAAGGGGTGAGGGAGACCAGCATGACGCGGGCGTGATCCGAGGAAGCGTGCCGCTCGACCAGGCCCTTGACTTCGAGGTTCTTCACGATCCCGGTCATGGTCTGCGAGGTGACCAGGGCCTCACGGGCGAGCTGGGTGCACGACTTCGCGACCCCGCCGGTCAGATAGCCCAGGGCCGTGCACTGGGGGTAGGTGAGGTCCAGCTCCCGGATCCCGGCGGCCTTGCGTGCGGTGAGGGCCTGCTCGGCACGCTTGAGGTGAAAGCTCAGCATGCTTGCAGGAACGATCGGCGCAGCCTGGGCGTCGGACGTCACGCGCGTCTTCTTCGTCGATGCCATCGCTGATCGGCCTGCCTCTCTTGGACTTATTTATACAAGCATAACGCTGAACGAATGTAGGAACCTAAAACAGTCCAGGTTCCGTAGTCAGCTTCCCGGCAGGACCGTCACGCTCTGTGTCCAATTCGACGGCGCGCCGCGTCGAACTGGGTTTTTCTCTCTCGGTGACGTAACCGTGCGAGAGATTCGCGGACGGCGAGCCCCGAGGCTTCATTCATCACAGGAAGCTACAGCAGTGAAGCTCGTGGCCGGCATGCGGCATGACGTGCTGCGTGGCTTGCCGGAGTGCGGGCAGCCATCCCTGGGGCCTTGAGGTCCGGGCGGCTCGTCAGTCCGTGCGCAGCCGGGATCGCCGTCACCGAGTACGAACTGTGCGGGCCAGCGCTCGCGCAGCACCTTGCCCAGCAGCGGGTGCCTGGATTCGACCACCTCGCAGTAGCCGACCGCCCCGGCCCTGCTGGCAGGCCGACCTTCCAGGACGACGGGTGCGCGCAGCACGTCCTCGCCCCAGGGTCCGATGGCGTTGCACAGCAGGCCCTCGAAGCGGCGCCCGGTCAGGGTGTCGTCGTGGACCCTGGCGACGACGTTCTCGATCACTGGGGCTTTGAGGTAGGCCCAGGCGAGGTAGTTCACCGTGCGGCCGTCGTCGAGCGGGACTGGCAGGCGTACTTTGAAGAAGTTGCCGACCCCGTCGGCAATCATCATCGCGTCGGTGTGGACCCTGACGCGTCGTGTGCGTTCCTCGTCGGAGAGTTCGGCGACCAGGTGCGGCAGGGGCAGCTCGAAGCCGGGGTGCTCCGGGTCGAGGTGTCCGCCGCATCCGCAGGCCTCGTCGTGCGCAAGGTCGGGGTCGAGGTCGAGGTTTGTCGTGGGGTGGCCCGGTTCTCCGCCGCCGACGGGTGCCGGGAGCAGCAGCGCGTGGTGGCGGACGGCCGTGAAGACCGTCGGCTCGGGCAGGTCGAGCGCCGCCATCGCGGCCGAAGCGGCCTCGTGGCGTTCGCCGTTGATCCGGACCTCGGCCTCCATCGCGCCGGGTTGCCCGCCGTAGAACACCTTCACTGCGTTGAAGAACGGCGATTCCAGGTCGGCGGTGAAGGTGTCCGCGATGCGGTGGAGCACGTTCGCGTCGAGCAGGGCCTCCCGCAGCCGCTGGTTCTGCGCGTCATCGAGCCCGAAGGCGATCGCGCCGGAGGTGATCGAGTGCCAGCCGGGTACCCCGCGCTCGTCCTCGGGCGGTGCGTGGTCGGCGAAACGCCCGCGTCGCTCGAGGAGTTCCAGCAGGCACGCCCCGGCCGTCTGCACCCACGCGTCGGCCGCTTGCGCGGGGTCCGCGGACATCGCCACGACGCAGTCGGTGAAGCAGGGCACGTCCGGTTGGACGCTCACGTCCGGTAGGGCGACGAGGTCGTAGTGGCGGCCGCCTCCGTGGTGGGGCGGTGCCACGGCCACCGCCCAACCCTGGGGGCTGAGCAGCGAGTTGCCCTTGAATTCGGCGCCGCTTGTCACGCCGGGGGCGAACCGTTCGAGGCTCGCCTTCACCAAGGCCAGGAACTCAAGGTCGGAAAGGCGTTCTTCGCGGGGCTGGGCTTGGTGTGCACGGCGTCGTATCCACGGCATGCGGGGATACTACTGAGCCGCCTACCAGCGCAGATGTAGTGCGTTTGGTGAGGCGGCTCGCCGGTGCCGCGGGGTTTCGCGGCAGAAGAGGGCCCTGGCCCGGGGCGCGAGACGGAATGGGGGGACTCGGCCCGGGCCAGGGGGTTGTGGGGTGTCAGCTGGCCTTGGGGCCGATGGCGGGACGGCCGCCGGTGACCTCGAGGGTGGCGCCGGTGATGTAGCTGGCACGGTCGGAGGCGAGGAAGAGGACAGCCTCGGCGATCTCCTCGGGCTCGCCAACGCGGCCCATCGCCGACATGCCCTCGGCGATCGCCTTCAGCGTGGCCGGGTCAGCGTCCGTGCCCGGGGTGCGGACCGGGCCGGGGGACACGGTGTTGATGCGCACGCCCTGCGTGGCGTACTCGGCCCCCCAGACACGGGTGAGCTGCTCGATCGCGGCCTTGGATGCGGCGTAGATGCCGGTGTAGCTGGTGGCTACCGAGGCGGCGACGGTGCCGATGTTCACTACCGAGCCCCGGCCCCGGTTGATCATCCCGGGGACCAGGGCGCGCACCAGCAGGTAGGGCGCCTTGGTGTTCAGGTTCACCTGCAGGTCGAACAGCTCCGCGGTCATCTCCGCGGTCGACTGGAACTTGTAGATGCCGGCGTTGTTGACCAGCACGTCCACGTTGCCGGCCTGCTCGGCCAGGCGCAGCACGTCCTCGGTGCTGCCGAGGTCGGCCTTGAGGAAGCGGGCGATGCCGCCGGCGGCCTCGATTTCCTTGACCACCTCGGCGCCGCGGTCGGCGTCGCGGCCGTGCACGATGACGTCGGCGCCCTCCTGTGCCAGTCGCAGAGCGACGGCGCGGCCGATACCCGCGGTGGCTCCGGTGACGAGGGCAGTACGTCCGGACATTCCCATGATCATCTTTCCTTTGTGCTGGCGTGAACCGCTGGTTGCACGCTGATGCCGCCGAGGCAGTAGCCGGCGGACATCTCAAACAATGTCCTTGTCGATACCAGGATCCTACATCAGACCAACCAACGTGGTGACACCAGAACCCATTCCCAAGGAAGGCTCCACATTTGACAAAGGCACCTGTGATACATGGCCCCTCGCATCGGGCCACCCCGGGCGGCTGCGCTCGACAAGCTCGGAGGAACCGCTCCCGATGTGCTGGTCGGCAGCCGTGTGAGCCCGCGAGACGGCTCCGCCGCCTGGGCGCCCAACCGACAGGTGCGGCCGCCAGGGCCGCTACCGCCGTGTGCCCTGGTCACCGTGCGAAGGGATGACCGCAGGCCCGCAGCGGCACCCTTGGACATGCGCCAGCCGCGTGCGGGCACCTCTCGCAGGAGAGCCACTCTTGACGAGTCGACAACTGCAGAGGGAGGGCGCGGGACATGTGGGCTCGCGACCCCAGGGTGACCCGAACCCGTATGCCGCTGCGGCGGGTCGCGCCCGCGACGGGCGGCGCGCGAGGCATCCGGCAGATGCGCCGGTCATCTGCAGGCGTCCTCGGTCAGCCACGCGGCCGCCCGGCGCGGTCTACTGTGCGGTACCCGCAAAGATGCGGGGGGCGAGTTCCGCGACACGGTCGAGGAGCCTGATCAGGTCGGCGTACTCCTGCTCGGGCATCGCCTCGCGCAGGCCGTGCTCGACACGCTCGGAGAATCCGCTGGCAGCAGCCGCCCGCTCCTTCCCCGCCGGGGTGAGCGTGACGAGCATGACCCGGCCGTGATCGGGTGAGGGGTGCCTCTCGACCAGGCCCTTGACCTCCAGGTTCTTCACGATCCCGGTCATGGTCTGCGAGGTGACCAGGGCCTCACGGGCCAGTTGGGTGCAGGACTTGGCGGCGCCGCAGTTGAGGTAGCCCAGGACTTTGCACTGCGGTTCGGTGAGGTCGAGTTCCCTCACGCCGCGGGCCTTGCGCGCCACGATCGCCTGCTCGGCGCGCTTGAGGTGGAAACTCAGCAGGCTTGCGCCGGCGCCCGGTGCGTCCTGGTCGCCGGGGGTCACGCGAGCGTTCTTCGTCGGTGCCATCGCTGATCGGCCCGCCTCTCTCATCTGATCATTCAATGTGCTTCATGAATGTAGGAACCTCAAAGATTCAAGGTTTTGCGTGGCCTGACGGTGCCTGCCGGCGCACTGCGCACCCAACCCCCGACGCCAAATCTGCACGAAACGCCCATACAGACGCCTTCGCCCGACACGGCACGTCGAAGCCGCGACATCTCACGTCTCGATACGCCATTCGTTGCAGGGTCCTCATCTGTTGTAGAGTCCTGTGACTATGAACCAAACGTCTCGACACAAGCGTACTGATACCAGGCAGCTCCCTGCGTGGCTCACGCTGCTGGTCGTCTCCCTCGCCGTTTTCAACGTCCCCGAGGCCCTGACGGGCGCAGGCGTCGCCCTGCCGGGGGTGGCCGCCCAGATGCACCCCAGCCCGCAGGCCCTGCAATGGGTGGTGGTCGGCTTCAACGTGACGTTCGCGTCCCTGATGCTGGCTTTCGGCACCCTCGCCGACCGCGTCGGCCGCCGCCGGATCTTCCTGTTCGGCATCAGCCTGTTCTCCGTCGCCGCCGCGGTATGCACCTTCGCCGGGTCGATCCTGGTTCTGGACATCGCGCGAGCGGTCGGTGGCATCGGTGCCAGCGCGACCCTGACGGCCGGTTCCGCCCTCATCGCCTCCCGGTTCCACGGACATGACCGCGTCCGCGCCTTCGGGATCTTCGGCACCGCGATCGGGGCCGGACTGGCTTTCGGCCCCCTCATCTCCGGCGCGGTGGACTCGCTCACGGGCTGGCGCGGCGTGTTCGCCATTCCCGCAGCCCTCGGTCTCCTTGTGGCCCTCGTGGCGCGCCCCCTGCTGCACGAGTCCCGTAACCCCAACGCCCATCCGCTGGACTGGCCGGGGACCATCACCTTCACCGCCGGCCTGTTCCTGTTCATATTCGCCCTGGTCGAAGCACCCGCCTTCGGCTGGGTCTCTGCCCTCGTGCTGGGTTCACTGGCCGCGTCGGTCGTGCTGATGCTGCTCTTCTACGCCGTCGAGAAGCGGCACCCGACCCCGATGTTCGACCTGTCCCTGCTGCGGCACTCCCGATTCATGGGCGTCAGCCTCGCGGCGATGGCCCTCGCTTTCAGCCTCCTGCCGCTCCTGACGCTGCTGCCGACCTACTTCAGCGCCGTTCAGGGCTACAGCGCGCTGCATGCCGGAGGAGTCCTGCTGCTGTTCACCGCACCGATGGTGCTCATGCCGATGTTCGCCGGGCCGATCAACCGGGTGCTGTCCACCCGGACCCAGCTCGTCGTCGCCATGCTGCTCGTCGCCGGCGGCATGACCTGGCTGACGGTGATCGGCGCCGGGACCGGCATCGGCGCTCTGGCAGGTCCGCTGCTGGTGACCGGCATCGGCTACGGCGGCACCCTGGCCATCCTGGACGGCGCCGCCATCTCCAGCGTGGAGCTGCCCAAGGCCGGCATGGCCACGGGCATGTACAACGCTTTCCGGCTCACCGGCGACACCGCCGCCTCGGCCATCGGCGGCTCCCTGCTGGTCGCCGTCACCGCAGCCCAGCTCGCGGGCAAGGTGGCCGATCCCGACGCCGTGACCGAACAGCTCAACGGCGGCATCCACACCGCCCTGCCCGCGGCGACCGCGGCCTTCTCCAGCGCCCTGCACGTCGTGCTCTGGCTCGGCGCCGCCCTCGCCCTGATCACTGTCCCCGTCCTGCTGCGCACCATGCGCCCGCAGGCATCGCCCACGCTCGTCGTGGCCCGCTCCGAGACCGCGATCGCCGAAGAGCCCGCCGCCGAGCACATGCACTGACCCTTACGGAGGAAGCGTGCGCACCATCGCATCAGAGCTCTCGCGCGGCGTCCTGGACCTTCAGCCCTCACCGCCGATCCATGCGCCCCTCAAGCCTGGGCTGCACCAGTTCGCGACCCTCACCCGGCCCGCCCTGCTCTACGTGCCCGACCGGCTCCCGGCCAAGCCCCACCCCTTGCTGGTGGCCTTCCACCACGCCGGCGGCGCACCCAGCGACATGCTCGCCCTCCTCCGCTGCGATGCCGAGCGGCGCGGGGTGCTGCTCCTGGCCCCTGCCGCCGGCCGGCACACCTGGGACGCCGTCAGGGACGGGGTGTACGGCCGGGACGCCGCCGCCCTGCGGAACATCCTGACCACCGTCCGCGTCCACTTCCCCATCGACGCCGATCGCATCGCCATCGCCGGGTACCGCGACGGCGCCTCCTACGCACTCGGACTGGGCTTGGCCAACGGCAACCTGTTCACCCGCATCCTGGCCTACTCCCCCGACCACATACCGCCAGGCCGCAGGATCGGAAGGCCCCTGGTGTTCGTCTCCCACAGGCGACCGGACACCCCGCAGGCCTCGGCATCGGCGGGCCGGCGCATCGTGTCCGCCCTCGAAGACGACGGCTACCACGTCGACCACATCGAGCACCCCCGCGGGCAGCGCACCCCCGTCAACGTCGTCAGAACGTCAGCCGAACTCCTCGACTGAAGCCCTGGACCCTCGGTAGCTGGAGCCGGAAGGAGACGCCACCCGGCGTCAGATGAGTCCGGCCTCCTCGTCACCGCTCCCCCAACTCACCCTCCG
Source organism: Streptomyces sp. NPDC059718 (assembly GCF_042733315.1). Taxonomy (NCBI): domain Bacteria; kingdom Bacillati; phylum Actinomycetota; class Actinomycetes; order Kitasatosporales; family Streptomycetaceae; genus Streptomyces; species Streptomyces sp. NPDC059718. The sequence continues at coordinate 60,645 of NZ_JBHWGA010000035.1, read as the reverse complement.
CACCGCTGAATGTCACCGGCAAGCCCTCACCGGGCCTCCAGGGAGTACACGAAATGACCGACACCATCGCCCAAACCGTCTCAGCCGATCTGCAGGAAACCCACGCGTCCCTGCTGACTGCGTACGCCGACACTCCCGCTTTGCCGGTGATGGACCGGGAGTTGGCCACCGTCGCGGCCCTGGCCGCGATAGGCGGCAAGGGCGCGTCACGACTGGCGACGCACATACACGCCGCGCTGGACGCCGGCGCTCCGGCAGATCATCGTCGAGGGCCTGGCCACCTTGTCGCAGGCCTCGGGCACACCCACGGCCGTGAACGCCATCGCGAGGGCGGCGAAGGTTCCCCTTTGAGAGGCTGCTGCCGCCGAGCCACCTCCTGGTCACCAACGCCGGTTACGGAGGCGTCCAGACTGCGCTACGGCATGGAGTGCCATTGGCCGTGGCCGGAGAGACCGAGGACAAGCCCGAGGTGGCCGCCCGTGTCGCGTGGAGCGGCACTGGCATCAACCTGCGCACCGCTCGCCCCGAGGGATCAGCCATTCGAGCGGCCGTCGCCGAGATGCCGAGTGATGCCACGTACAGAACGCGTGCACGCGAACTGCAAAGTGAGTACCTGCAGTACCGCGCCCTCGACAGCATCGCCGCGACCGTCGGGGTGTAGTCCGGGCCGGGCGACGGGAACGCGCCGCACGCAGATCCACGTGGTGAACGCGGAAGGGAAGTCGCCTCGGCTCGCCTCCGCCGCCACGATCCGTCCGTGCTGGCGCGCCCGACCTCGATTTCGTCGGTCGCGTCACTGAGTTTCCTCATGGGCGAAGCCGCGGAGGAGAGTGGCCGGGATCTCCGAGAGCCGGAGATCCCGGCCGCTCACGCTCGGCTCGTCTCCGAGGCTGTCAGGTCCAAGAGCCGGCGACGTCGGGAAACGGCCTGGTAATTCGATTCACTTCGTCGGCGGGGGCCGAACCCGTTCCTCGCGTCGTCGCCCGCGCCCGGCTCAGGCGCGGTGGCTCCGCAGCCCGGCAAGCAGCGGGATCCGATGGCCGGTCTCCCACTCCGGCGGCGGCCCCCGGTTGCGCGTCCTACAGGGGGCGACCAGCATGATTCGCGAGGTGAACCACGGTCGCCCGGGTATGCGCGCGCCCGGCGGTGACTACTGCGTCTGTCCATCTGCGCACAAGTCGCATCGAGCGGCGCCCGGCAATGGGAGACGAGGCATGTCCGTAGAGGAAAGCCCCAGGGATGCCTTCCGAAGGTTTGTCCGAACAGTGATGTCGCACTGGAACGGCAAAAGCGGTTCCCGTCACAACGCTGACCGGGCCAGGGAGGTCTACCAGAGCTCCACCATGGGTGCGCTCATCGACGGGGTGTACGAGGGAGACGTGTCGGTCGGGGAGCTACTGCGGCACGGCGACTTCGGACTGGGCACGTTCAACCAGCTCGACGGCGAGATGCTCGTCCTTGACGGCGTTTGCTATCACCTACGTGCCGACGGCTCGGTTCAGATCGCCACCCCGGATGATCTGTCGCCCTTCGCCGCCATGACATGGTTCGGCGCCGACTCGGTGGATGCGCTGAAGGACGTGACGTCGCCGATGTCCCGGAGCGAAGTGACAACCGCCATCGATCACATGGGGCGCAGTCCCAACCTCCTGTACGCCATCAAGATCACCGGCCACTTCAGCGAGGTCCGGACACGAACCGTACGCAAGCAGGAACCGCCCTATCCGTCGCTGACCGAGGCAGCAGAAGGGCAGGCCGAGACGGCTTTCCGCGACATCCCGGGCACGCTGGCGGGCTATCGCACCCCTGACTACGAGCAGGGGATCTCGGTGGCCGGCTATCACCTGCACTTCCTCGACGACACGCACCATCACGGGGGTCACTGTCTCGACTTCCGGCTCGATCACGGCACCATCTCCATCGGTGAGCGGTCCGAACTGCATCTCAGCCTGCCGACGACACAGCAGTTCCTCAGTTCCGATCTGACCCCCTCCGGCCTTGGGGACCAAATCCGCCAGGCAGAGGGTGGCTGAACCCGCTCCTTCCCTCCACAGCAGTGAGGAGTTCGAATCCGCATGACCGAGTCAGGAGTGCGTGCCGCCCAGCGCGCCGTGGAGGTGCTGTCGGCGTACGGCGTCAGCCACATCTTCGGAGTCCCCGGGGCGAAGATCGACGCCATCTACGACGCGCTGGTGGACGGCGGCCCCCAACTGGTCGTGTGCCGCCACGAGCAGAACGCCGCGTTCATGGCGGCCGCCGTCGGCCGGCTGACCGGCGTTCCCGGCGCCATCGTGGTGACCTCGGGGCCGGGCACGTCCAACAGCGCGACCGGGCTGCTCACAGCGAACACCGAACAGGATCCCGTGGTCGCCCTGTGCGGCGCCGTGCCCCGCGCGGACCGCCTCAAGCGCAGCCACCAGTCCATGGACGCCACGGCCGCTCTCAAGCCGTTCACCAAGTACACCGGCGAGGTCAACGACGCCGACAACGTGCCCGAGGCCGTCGCCAATGCCCTTCGGGCGGCTGTCACCGAGCCGCGAGGCGCTGCCGCGGTCGTGCTGCCCTCCGACGTGCTCATGGCCCCCACCAGCGCCGACATCGCCGAAGCCATTCCCGTACCCGAGCAAGGTGCGGCGCCGGGTGACCGCGTGGAGCAGGCGGCCCGGCTCATCCGCGAGGCAAAGCGCCCCGTGCTCCTGGTCGGCCTCCGGGGGGCGGGTACGGAAGCATGTGCCGAACTCCGCTCCCTCCTCGAGGTCACGGACCTGCCGGTGGTGGAGACGTTCCAGGCCGCCGGTGTCGTCTCCCGGAAGCTGGAAGACCACTACGTCGGCCGCATCGGCCTGTTCCGCAACCAGCCCGGCGACATCGCCATCTCCCACGCCGACCTGCTGGTGACCGTGGGATTCGACGCCGTCGAGTACGACCCGAAGCTGTGGAACACCGATCCGGGCCGCACCGTCGTTCACATCGACGCCCTGCCCGCGGACATCGACAACCACTACCGACCCGCCATCGAGTTGCGGGGGGCCATCCCGGCGACCCTCCGGGCTCTGGCGGGGCAGCTGTCCGGGCTGAAGCTGGAGACGGAAGTCCTCGCCGAGTTCGCCGAACAGCGGCGCGCCCTGAAGGACGCCGACGACGTGGCACGGTCGGCGAACCACACCGAGGCCGGCCTCAACCCCGTCGATGTCATCCTCACGCTGCGCGACATGATCGATGACGACGCCACCGTCACCTGCGATGTGGGCTCCCACTACATCTACATGGCGCGTCACTTCCGCGCCTACGAACCGCGCCACCTGCTGTTCTCCAACGGCCAGCAAACGCTCGGCGTGGCCCTGCCGTGGGCCATGGCCGCCTGCATCGTCCGCCCGGGCAAGCAGGTCGTGTCCGTCTCCGGCGACGGCGGCTTCTTGTTCAGCGCCCAGGAACTGGAGACCGCCACACGCCTCGGCCTGCACTTCACCCACGTGATCCTGAGGGACAACAGCTACGACATGGTCCGCTTCCAGGAGAAGCTGAAGTACGGGCGGACCTCCGGAGTCCTGCTCGGCGACTACGACATCGCCCAATACGCCGGCGCGTTCGGCGCCCACGGCTACCGGGTCGAGACCGAAGAGCAGTTCGCGAAGGTCCTCGGCGAGGCCCTGTCGCGCGAGGCCCGGGTCCAGCCCGGCGTCACCATCATCGACGTCCCCGTCGACTACACCCGCAACACAGAACTCTTCGCCGAACTCCACGAAGGCGTCCTCGAGTAAGGCGCGCGCCGTCTTGGGGTGGCTGCCCACCCGGCTGGCGAGGCGGGCGCTGCCCACGCACCGGCCTTGGTGTCATGCCGCACGGGATCTGCCCGCGATGACGCCGTCGTTGACCTGGGCGGCGCGGTTACGGCCGCCGCCGGCTGCGATGACCGCTTGGCGGGCGGGCTGCGGGCGTCGGGGTTCGGGGATGTCGAGGTGACCGACCGGTGCGAGCGAGTTCGGCGGCCAGCCATTCATGAAGCGGTGCCGGGGTTATCGCCGGGCCGAGAGGGGTGTAGGTTCCGGCGGCTGTGCGTGCGCCGGGGGCGCTGATGTAGCCGCCGGTGGCTCGGACGTCGACCTGCCAGGCAAGGGCCCGCCCGGCGCTGGACCCGGTGGAGCACAGGAAGCGGCGAGTGGCGTTCGTGCGGTACCAGATGTGCGGGCCCCCGGAGGGGGTTCTGACGCGCAGCGTGGTCTCGACTGTGGCCGGGTCGGGCTGGGCGAATGTCAATACTCTGGGACGGACGCCGTTGCGGGTGGCCTCGGCGAGAAGCTCGTCCGCCGACTTTCGGACGCGTTCGATGGGGAATGTCGAGGCGGGTGGTCATGTGGGGTTCCTGTCAGCGAGTTCAGGGCCGGTGCCGCACGAACCTGAGGTAGGCGAACGCCTCCCCCTCGCGCGGCGCCCTGGTCCAGGACCGGGTGATGAAGGTGCGAAGCCTGCCCTGGGTCAGCGCGAAGCGGGGCAGCGAGAGCCCGAGTTCGGCGTGGAGGGCTACCAGCAAACGGCGTTCGCGGTCCGGCTCCGTGTCCTCTGGGCGGAGCAGCCGTGCGGGGTCCAGGGCTTCGGGTATCGCACCGGAACGCTCGATCTCCGTACCCCGCACGGTGAACGCGTAGAGCTCCTCGCCCTGTTCGGCCACCGAGAGGTGGAACGCGGTGGGGCGGGCACCCGGGGACGAGCGCTCCGGGTCTCGCCACACCACCACCGCTCGGCCGGACGACGAGGCCGCCGCGGCGGGGGACGCGAGCCGCTCACTCACAGAACGCTGGGAGTGGCCGTCGAAGGCGAAGGCCCACGATTCAGCGGTGCGGCCCGCCGCGACGACGGCCCGGTCCTCCCAGGGTTGCACGCCCTCCCGCTCGTGCGGCTTGGGCCCCCGCCAGGGCAACATGCGCAGCTCCACGGGCCCGCTCAGTTCGGCACCCTCCTCGCCGATCAGCGCGGGGAGCCGGTCCGGGTCGACCCCCTCGACCCAGACGCAGCGGTAGCCGTCCACCCGCTGCCCGTTCACGGCAGGCTCCGTCAGCCAGCCCAGGCCCGGCGGGTCGAGATCGGGCACCGGCCCGGGAGCGGGTCCCGTCTCCCCGGCCCGCGGTGTCGCGAGGATTTCCCGCCCACGGTCCGGGGTGATCAGCGGGCCCAGGACCGGATCGGCGAGCAGGCCGATCGGAGCGATCAGCAGGGATCCGGGCGCCTCCCACACCGGCAGCGCATCCCGCAGCACCCGCCATGCGGCGTCGGTCGCCCCCCAGCGGGCCGATTCCCGGGCCTCGGCGACGGCCCGGCCCCAGGGACCGGGAGGCGCGTAGCGATAGGTGCCGTCCCGCATCGTGCTCAGTAGCGTCTCGGCGGCCTTCCGGTCCGCCCCGCGGGCGGTCATCATCCTGAGCCAGTGGTCGTCCCCGCCCGGGCGCCATCGGTCGCTCGCCGGTGCCATGGCCTCCACGGGCAGGATCTCGGGCAGGTAGCGCGGGTCGGCCACGAGGTGGCCGTAGTCCCGGTGGCTGTGCGGAGCGAGCAGGTGGCGGAGCTGGTCCAGCAGGGCGGCGCTGCGTGGTCGGCCGAATGACCGCGCCTCCTCGAGCAGGGGCAGGGCCTCCTCGTACCGTCCCCGCAGGGCCAGCAGGCGGGCCTGCTCCACGTGGGCGTCCTGGGCTCGCGTGGTCGCGTTGACGAAGTCGGGTCTCTCCGTCCGGTCGGCGTGGAAGGCGCGGTACTTGGCCTCCATGTACGCGCGGAACGACGGGTAGCGGCGTGGGTATTCACCGCTCCAGCCCTTGAACACGTAGAGCGCCCACTCGCCGTCCTGGTCGCTGTCGCCCGGGTCGAGCAGGGCGTTCGACATGTCGGAGTCCGTCTCCAGCCGCAGCGCGCGTCGCCACATCCCGGCCAGCAGGACGTCCTCCTCGCGCGGGTCGTCGCCCAGATCCTGCTCGTACAGCGGGGTCATGCCCTGCGGATCCCCGAACCAGTCGATGTCAGCGACGCCGCCAAGTTGATGGACCCCGGCCGTCTCGTCCACCTGCCACCCGTCGCTCACGGCCAGGAACTCCCGGTACGAGGGCGGCAGCCGCCGCCCCAGCCGCTCCTCGGCCACGGCGATCGCCGTCTCGTCCGCCCCGGGCCTGCCCAGGGGCAAGGCCTGTCCGCCGTCCTCGTCCCCGTCCGCGCGCGGAACCCACTCCTCCTGCCATCGTCCGAGGAACCCCTGCCAGTTGAAAACCTCGCCACTCATGACCGGATGGTGTCATCCGGCACCGACAACGGCGGCCCGGTGAAGGACAGTCGGCAATCGGCAGGACAACGCGGGGCCCACGGTCGCGGTCGCGGTCGCATAGAGTTCTTGCCGTGACCGTGCTGCATGGCACTCTCGTCGTCCTCCAGCCCACCGCCACCGAGGACATCCCCGCTCTGGCCGCGATCCGGGGCACTCCCGAGGTGCGCGCACGCTGGAACGGCGGGGATGATCTCGAAGCGGACATCGCGGCCGAGCTTGACGACCCTGACACGGCCTGTTCGACGGTCCTGCACCAGCAGCGGATCGTGGGCATGATCCAGTGGTATTCCGAGGAGGATCCGGACTACCGGCACGCGGGAATCGACCTCTTCCTCGATCCCGCCGCGCACGGCAGAGGTCTGGGCACCGACGCCGTACGCACGCTGGCCCGCCATCTGATCGACGACCTCGGCTACCACCGTCTGGTCATCGACCCGGCGGCCGACAACGCCGGGGCGATCCGCTGCTACGCGAAAGCCGGCTTCCGGCCAGTCGGCATCATGCGGCAGTACGAGCGTGGCCCCGACGGGACCTGGCACGACGGCCTGCTGATGGACCTGCTGGCCACCGAACTGGAGCGCTGAACGCACTCACGCATCACGGCTGGGCCGACGGTGGGGACGTATGAGGGGACACCGGCGGACGTTGCCGCACTGCCCACGCCAGGATGGGCGCCATGGCGGAGATCAGTGCCTGACCGAGTCCCACCGCGCCTGGTGGGAAGTACTGGCCCACGGCAAAGACGCCTACTTCGAGGTCGAACGCGACGACGACGCCTGCGAACGGACCTGGCGGCGTCTGCTCGATGGCGAACGGATACGCGGTATCGCCGCCCGGCTGGACGGCACGATGGTCGGCATCGCGCACTACCTGTGCCACGCCAGCGTCTGATCTCCACCCGGCGCTGGGCGAGGGGGGGGAACAGCGGGTACGGACGTTCGGATCGCTCCACCACCCGTTGTCAGCCCTCGGGCATAAGGTGTGCCGGTGATCTTCAAGAGGAAGCAGAAGTCCGCCGACCTCGGCGCCGTCGTGTCGGAGCTGGAGGAGGCCGTCGACGCTCGTGACGGTGCCCGCACCGAACGGGCCTTCACTGCCGCGATAAACACCCTGCAGCAGTCGACCGACGCCGAACGCGTGCCAGTGGGGCCCCGGTTGGCCGCACTGATTCCCGCCTTCCCGCCCACCGGCCCGCGCCCGCTCCTGGCGATGGCGGCCGGGTTCTGCGTCGAGAGCGGGGCCGATCCGGCGGCCTGCGCGGAGCCGATCCTCGGCGGCGTCCGGCAGGACCTGCTCGACGCACTGGAGTTCGCCCGCCGCTGGACGGGCTCCGGTGGCGCCGAGGACGAACTGCCGGAGCCCGATGAGAAGATCATCGACGATGCCCTGCTGGCCCGCCTGAGCGACGACGCGCACGAGGCCACGCGGTTGGCGCTGGCCTGGTGCTCGGTCGAGGAGTGGCAACCGCCCGCACTGGCCGTGCTGTGCCGCAGCGCAGAGGTGCGCAGCCGACACGCGTCCGCGCTCCTCCCCGTCTGCAACGACCTGGCAGCCCTGGAGCGGCACGACCTCAAGTGCCTGGCCTACGCACTGGCCGTCCTGGACCACGAGCACCTGGTCGTACTGCACCGGCCCACCGGAACCGGCTTCGAGGTGCGTATCGGCGGCATCGCGGACAACTTCCAGTTGCACACACTGCTCGCCCACGTCCTCGTAGGCGGCGGCCACGTGCCCGGCACCGCGCCTTCGGCCGAGAGCGTCCGCCTGGCCACGGACCCCGAGCCCGCCCGGGGACGCAGCGAAGCCGTCGCGACCGGGGCCTTCGAACTCCTCGCCCCGAACGGCGACCGGATCTGGAACGAGGGGCTGCCCGACGACATCCCCGTGGTGGAGGGACGCCGCCTGCTCGTACTGGACGAGCCGATGTACCAGCGCAGTTGGAACGCCGACCGGTTCTTCCCGCTGCTCCCGGGCACGGCCGAACTCACCCGCGTCCTCTCCGCCGAGGAGACGCGGAACTGGTTCGCCCGCACCTCATCCGGCACCGGGACCGGCCCGGCGTCCTGACTCGGTGGCGGGCACGCTCGTGCCGGCGGCTTTCACGGTGCAAGCTGGGTCCCTCTGGTGATCACGCGCCAACACCTACAGGCAGTTCGATCCGCCCGGCGTACGTGCCCTGGTTCTCCTCACGGACGTCCTGCTCGTACGCGATGTCCCCACCGCCTGCATACGGGACGAGGATTGCGAACTGGTAGCGGTGGCTCTTGACCCGGTATGTCGTCGCGTCCAGAACCAGGACCTCCTGCAGCCGGGACAGGGTCAGTTGGGCCTCGTTCACCGGGACACCGGCCTTGCGCAACTGCTCGGCCGTGGGGTCGAACTCCCGCTGCGCCTTCTTCGCCCACGCCCGGTCGTTGACGGCGGCCAGTTTCTGCTCGCCACCGGTCACCCGGAGTTCGACCGTACCGCGGGCCTTCGTCAGCTTCACATCGCCGCCGTCGGCGGCCTGCACGTACGTCCTGAACCCCTCGATGGCCGCGACCGGGTCCTCGGTCTTGTTCTCCATCTCGGGGTCGGAAGCGGGTGCGTGCTTCCACGCCGCACCATTCTCCTTCACGTATGTCGTGCCGTCGACGACGTAGATCTCCTCGCTCTTCTTCGTCCCCTTGCTACTGGTGCTGACTCCCTCGGAGTGCAACGCCTCGGGGTCCGTTCCGCGGTGGACCGTGGCCCGATACGTGGCGGCGCTCCGCTGTCCCTGAAGCGTCACCCCCTCGCTGCCCGTGACCGAGAAGGTCCATCCGCTTTCACCGGCCATCGCCGCCGCGGCGAGATCAAGGAATTCCTCCGGCGACTTGGGGCTCTCGGGGGACTGCTTGACGGACGACGTCGCCGCAGGACTCCCGGCGGCGGCCGGCGCAGATCCCTTCTCCGCGCCGCAGGCGGCGAGCGGAAACGCGAGGGGAAGAACGAGTGCGGCGGTCAGGCGACGAGTACTCATAGACCTTTTCCTTGTGTCACGGCGGAAGAGCGCGGACTGTACAGCAACGGTCAGTCCGCGATCACTCCGGCACCCATTGGGTGTGAATCACCAGGAAAGCCGACAAGTCGCGCGCGCATCGTGGCGAGCACGCCATACCAGGTCGCCGTGGCCCTCCCCCAGCCCTCGAGGCACGGGGCGAAGCCACGGTCATCGAACAGGCATGCGAGTGATGATCAAGGTGCGCTGCAACTACTCGCGGGCTCGGCCGTGCAATTGCATCGCCGGGCTTTCGGCATAGAAGGGGTGGGACGGCAGGCACCGTCCACCTTCCGCCATGGCAGCAGAGCAACGATTTCGCCGTGCCGCACACAACGTGTTGGACGAGGTGCCGCACGGCATCAGGTGAAAAGACCACTGCGCGGCGGAACACGCAGGAACATCCCGGCATCTCCTCTCGCGCAGGGCGGCCCCAGGCGGCCAGGCCGGGTGCGTGCGCCGCGTGCGCTGGCCGTACATGCCTGCCGGAGGTAGCCTTTTGAAAGGCGTACGGGACTGGCTGAGCTGGTAGGTCCTGTCGGGCCACGGAAATTCGTGCACTCCCGAGGAGGAGCGGCTCGTTTTCCTGAAGCGGTCCCGGGGTGTGGCTGTCCGCAATATACCCCTCGAAAATGGGGCAGCATTCGCGACTGCCTTGTGCGCGGCGGTCAACCGTCCAGAAGGCTACCCGGCATGTGCTCCGGTCAGGTGTCGGTCAGGCGTGTCGATCCCGGACTCACCGTGTTGAGACCTCGACGTTCGATCAGCGACGGGTTATGCACATGGGCTGGCTTACCTTCGGTTACTTCGTCTCGTACATTCCCTACGCCATGCTGGTGAAGGCACTGGCCAGCGGCGTGACTCCGCTGACGACTCAGCCGGTCAACGGTTTCGAGCTGCTGCCCGCAGCCGTCCTCGGACAGCTCGCGGCGATGACCGTCTTCTTCGGCCTCACTGGTCGGTGGCGGCATATGCGACGGAGCGGGATCGGCAACGCGCGGATCCCGATACCGGGCCGGGAGACGCTGGCGGCCGGCTTCTTTACGTCGCTCATCATCGGCTCCACCACGATGAACTACACGTTTTCCGGTGTCTCGATCCTCTTCATGCTGTTGCTGATGCGGGGAGGAGTCCTGGTCCTCTCCCCATTGGTCGACATGACCCGCAAGCGGCGGGTGACGACATCCTCCTGGGTAGCGCTGTGCCTCAGCCTGATAGCGGTTTCGGTGGCTCTCGGCGATGTGCACAGCTACCTCCTCCCGCTCGCTGCCGCGCTGAGCGTCCTCACCTACCTCGTCGGCTACCTCGGCCGGTTCGAGATCATGATCCGGGTGGCCAAGAACGGGGTTGTCGCAACAGACCGCCGCTACTTCGCGGAGGAGCATGTCGCGGCACCCGTATGCCTGGCTCTGCTGCTGGGGGCAGGGGCGCTGGTAGGGCAACCGCAACTGCGCGCGGGCTTCACCACATTCCTCGGCACCCCTGCCGCCTTGGCGGCAGCGGGGATAGGAGTGGCATATGAGGTGCTGTTCGTCTTCGCCACGCTGATCTATCTCGACCGGCGGGAGTACACCTGGGGTGTGCCGGCATGGGCGGTCGCCAGCCTGATGTCCGGCCTGGTCGCCTCATTCTCGCTCGCGTGGGTGGCCGGACTCCAAGCTCCGGGGACCTCTCAGCTCATCGCACTCGCGTTCGGTGTCGGCGCGGCGGGGGCCCTGTCCTATCCATCGGCCTTCGTCTGGTGGCGGACACGCTGCACCGGCGCGGCATGCCGCGTGCTGTTCGTCTGCGGCGGGAACACCTCGCGTTCGCCCATGGCCGAGGTCATCGCGTGGGCCCAGGCCGCGGAGGCGGGAGTCCCACACCTCTTCCGGTTCTCCAGCGCGGGTGTCGCGACGACGCAGCCTGGGAGCCCGATGACTGAGGACGCCCGGTCCGCGCTCGCTGAACTCGGTCTGCAGCGGGTGCCGGGCCGGGGGAATCCGCGCCGGCACCGCTCACGCCCGGTCACCCCGGAGGTCTGCCGGGTCAGCTCCGTCATCTACTGCATGACCCGAGCCCACCGCGACAGGGTGATCGCCATGGCGCCCGAGGCCGAGGGCCGCGCCTTGTGTCTGGACCCGCTCCGTGACATCCCCAATCCGGAGGGGCAGCCGTTGGACGTGCACCGCAGGTGCGCCCGGCACATCCAGCGGTCCGTGCACGTGCGTCTTCGCGAGCTCCTCGGCGGACCGAAGGGCGCTGCGGCTCCGCTCTCGGACGAGGGTGATTACGGATGACGCCCGGGCTCCGCGACGGTCTGTCCCTGATCACCTCCCGCCACTGCACGAGAGCCTTTCTGGATCGGGTGGTGCCATGGGAGGTCCTGGCGGAGGTACTCCTGGCCGCCGGCCACGCACCCTCGAGCCGCAACACCCAGATGTGGCAGGTGACGGTGGTGACCGGCAACGCCCTGGAGGCGCTGGTGGCTGCCCTGTGCGAGAGCTTCGACCGCGGTGATCCGCCCAGACCGGACTACGCCAACCGGCCGCCGTCGCTTGACGACGCCGTCGAGCGCCGCGCCGGGCACGCCGCGTCGGGGGTACTGCTTGCCAAGGGCCACGCCGCCCCGGACCACGCCGCCGCTCGAACCCACCTCCGTGACAACCTGCGCTTCTACGGGGCACCGACCGCCCTGGTCTGCCATCTGCCCGGGAACGCGGTGCCGGGCACCTTCCTGGAGATGGGCTTCTTCCTGCAGAACGTCATGCTCGGACTGGTGGCGGGGGGCCTCAGCAGCTGCCCGCAGTTCAGTGTCGCCGGCTACGGGGATGTGCTGCGCCTCAAACTGGGAATCGACACCGACCGGCTCGTCGTGTGCACTCTGGCAGTCGGGTACGCGGACGAGGCGGCCCCGGTCAATCGGTTCGTTCCGCGGCGGGCCAATCTGGAGGAGTACGTCCAGTGGCGCGATTGACGAGCCGATATGGTGCCGGCGTCGGGCGTCGGGCCCGTCTGGTGGCGGTGATCGCCGAACCGGAAGACCTCACCGCGGCAAGCCTGCGTGCCCTCGCAGGAGTGGCCGACGTGCTGGAGGTCCGCGCCGACCTCATCGGCGATCCCGATCCGCACCGGCTGCGCCGACACTTTCCCGGACCGCTGACCTACAGTTTGCGCTCGCCGCGACACGGCGGCCGCTCCGCCGCCGGCCCGGTCGAGCGGCGCACCCGGCTGCTGCGCGCAGCGGACCACTACGACCTGGTCGATCTGGAGGCCATGGACGACGTGGCGCCGGAGTTGCTGGCGGACATCGCGGCCCGGCAGCGACGTATCTCCTGGCACGCGCCCCCAAGCCCGGAGCAAGGGTCCGACCCTGGCCTCCGGTCCGGTCTGCTCCACGCCTCGGCGGCACTGCTCGAGCGGTTCGCCGCGATGACCGCCGTACCAGCGGCCCAGTACCTCCTCGTGCCGCAGTCGGGCACGCAGGACGGATGGGCAGCGCCGCTGCTGCTCACCGGGCTCGGACGTACCGATGTGACGGCGTTCGCGTCCGGCCCGGCCGGCACCTGGACCCGGGTGCTGGCGCCGTGGCTGGGGGCACCCGTAGTCTTCGGCCGGGCTGGTACCGCCGGGGCGGACGGAACGCCCAGCGTGAGCCAACTCCTCACCGACTACGGCCTGCCCGCGCTGCCCCCGCTCAGCGGCCTGTTCGGCATTGCCGGGCGTGCCCCCGGGCGGTCGTTGTCGCCCCGGCTGCACAACGCGGCGTTGCGGGAGTTGGGGCTGCCCGCGCTCTACCTGCCTTTCCAGGTGGATGTGTTCTCCCGATTCTTGCACCAGGCCATGGACTTCGGGGCGCTGGGCGGACCGCCGCTGCGCGGGCTGACCGTGACCGCCCCCCACAAGGAAAGCGCGCTCGAAGCGGCCGACATCGCCGACCCGGAGGCACGGGGGTGCGGGGCGGCCAACCTGCTGTGCCTCGACGCCGGGCGCTGGCGCGCGGCCACCACCGACACCTCCGCTGCCCTGCACACCCTCGCCCGGGCCGGAGTCGATCCGAGCGGCCGCAGGGCCGCCGTCATCGGTTGCGGCGGTGCCGGGCGGGCCGTCGCGTTGGCCCTGTGCCAGGCCGGAGCCCGGGTGACCCTGGTCAACCGAGGAGTTGCGCTGGGCCGGGCAGCCTCCTCGCGTCTCGGGCTTCCCTATGTGCCGCTGTCCCGGTTCTCCCCGGCGGGGTACACCGTGCTCGCTCATGCCACGCCCCTGGTCGAACGGGAGCCGTTCCCGGTGTCCACCGTCGACTGGGACGCGGCGGTGCTGGAGATGGCCTACCGCGACCCGCCGACCGCGCTCATGGGCGCCACCCGCGCCCGAGGACTGATCGGCATCGACGGCTGGGAGGTCCTGTTCATCGAAGTACAGGAGCAGTTCAAGCTGCTGACGGGCCATCCGCTGCCCGAGGCACTGCCTCTGCACACCGTCTGCTTCGGCCAAGCCGAGCCGCCCGATGCCCACGACCTCACCCAATCAGCGGGACTCGCCCCGACGCACCCTACGAGCAGGGAGGCACCATGACGACCCGTTCCGCGTCCTCTGCCGGAACGGCCACACCGCGGCCGCCCGGCACGCTGGACGTCTCGGCGCTGCTGGGCGACTGGGTCAACACCGACCAGCGCAGTTTGAAGGGCGCCCGCCAGCTGAGCGTGACCTGGCACGAGGGGGGCATGTTCGTCAGGGCCTTCGGCACCGGTAGCCCGCAACCACGCGACTGGGGTGAGGCGTCGGCGGTCCTGTACACCACGCCGGACACACCGTCGGTCGCCTCGTCGTTCTCGGCGGTCTACGACTTCGGCTCGCGGCGCACCGTTGTAGGCGCGTACCACAAGACGGGCGTCCTGGTGACCACCACATGCACCGTCTTCAGCGACGCCAGCGGGGGTACCGATCACTGGGCCCGCTCGTTCTTCCACAGGGCAGAGGCACGGCCATGACGGCACATGTGGTCGATCCGGCAACGCTGGCAGGCGGCTGGGTCAACTGCGACACCACTGCCACCGGTATCCACGTGGTCGATGCCGCGGTCGACCACAGCGGGCTCACGCTGCGGATCACCGAGCGTGGCGGCCCGGAGCCCTCACAAGGCGCGCTCGCATCGACCACGACACCCGTCACCAGAGCCATCTTGCCCGCCGTCCCACTGGCCGACGACATCGACGCCACCGAGGCCGTGGCCTTTCTCGCCGAAGGTCCGCTCGACTCCCGGCAGGTGGTCCTCGTCGGCTACCTCAACCGCGGCCTGCTGACCATCGATGTCCATACCGTCCATCCCACCGGAACCCAGATACCCAACACGATGTACCGCGCCCACTTCTTCCGCTTCGAAGAGGCCACCCCGATATGACCGACGACCTGGGCCACGCCACCCGTCCGGCCCGCAAACTGGCGGTCGGCGACGACCAGGCAGTTCTCGGTGCAGTGGCGAAGCTCGCCGAAGACAGATTCGCCCCGCGTGCCGATGAGTACGACCGCACGACCACCTTTCCCACCGAGGACTTCGACGATCTGTTCTCCGACGGTCTCCTGGGCGCCGCTGTGCCCCGGGGGTACGGCGGACTGGGCTACGGCCCCGCGCAACGCAATACCCTCCCCCTGTGGGAGATGACCACCACGCTGGCCAAGGCCGATCTGTCGCTGGCCCGCTGCTGGGAAGGGCACGCCAACTCACTTGTCCTCATCGACGCCCTCGCCACCTCGGAACAGAAGCGGCGCTGGTTCACCGGCGTAGTGGAACACGGGGAGAACTGGGCCGCCTGGAGCGGCGAACCCCAGACCCCCAAGCCGGGCGAGAGCGCGCGCTTCGGCACCACGCTGACCCCCGTCCAGGGCGGCTGGACCCTCCGCGGCAGCAAGGCGTTCGCCACCGGCGCCACCGGCGCACAGTGGGCGATCCTCCTCGTCGATCCGGCCGGCCCCGGCGGAGCACGCCAAACCTGGGAGGTCCACGGCAGGCTCCTGCTGCTCGCCTGCGACCTGTCGGACCCGACCGTGACCGTGGACAGGTCGTGGTGGGATCCCGTCGGTATGCGCGCGACGGCCAGCCACGTGGTGCGCTTCCACGACACCTTCATACCGCGCGAGCATCTCATCGGCGGCCCCGGCGGCTACTTCGACGGGCAGTGGCAGACCGCCTTCGTCCCGCAGTACGCGGCCAGCTTCCTCGGCGGCGCCCTGGCCGCATACGAGTACGGGCTCGCCTATGTGAAACGGCAGGGCAAGAGCGGTGATCCCTATGTGCAGCAGCGGGTGGGCAGCATGGCGGTCAATATCGAGACCGCCCGCCTCTGGTTGCGCCAGGTCGCAGGTCTGTGGGACGAAGGCAACCTCGACGAGGCCCGGATCGCCGGCAGCAGGGCCTGGCATGTGATCGGGCATCTGGCGGAAGAAACGGTGCACCACGTCATCCGCGCGTGCGGCGCCCGCAGCCTGATCCGCCCAAGCCCGGTGGAGCGGATCCTGCGCGATCTGACCTTGTACAAGCTCCACGACAACGACGACCACGTGCTGGCCACCATCGGCCGGGCCGTCCTCGGTGAGCCATACGACCCGTTCTTCCACAGACTCTGACGTCCGCACCGGCCTCGGGTCACACCACCGCACGACGGCGGCCACCCGATCCGCCTGGGTGGGCCGCCACGTCGTCGCGATCAGGGCAAGCCGTCGACGGTGGCGGACTGAGTCAAAGGGTTCCCAGACAATCAGAGCGCTGTCCGCAGCATTGCGAACAGTGACGTGAGCGGTCCAGCGCTGGGCGCGCCAGCGCATTGCCAGTCGACGGTGAGAAAGTCGGGGGATGTCCCACGCTGTTCATCTACAGGACACCGTCCTCACCATGCAGCCCCCTCGTCGACCGCTGACGGCCGACGAGAGGGCTCCGTAACGGGCCGTCGACCGGCACGGAGACATGTTCACTCGCGCAAGGCGCGGGAAACCTTTCGGGCCGCCGCGCGGACGACGGGAGCGAGCGTCTGAGGGGATTGACTGCCTGCCCTGAAGGCGATCGAAATGGCCGCCACGACCGAGCCGCCCGCCCCGTGGATCGGCGCTCCGACGCAGTGGACGTCTGGCCCCACCATTCTGTCGCTGCTGGCGTACCCCTCCCTGCGGACGTCGGCCAGCAGGGAGCGGAGCCGGGCGGGAGAGGTGACCGTGTTACTGGTGTAGCGACGCGGTGGGGTGCTCAGGTACTCCTCTCGAACGTCGTCAGGCGCGTGGGCGAGCAGGACGAGTCCCGCTCCCGTGGCGAATGCGCCGAAGCGGCCTCCCACCCGGCTGTCGGCCTGAGGGGCGCCCGGCGTGCTCAGACGCTCCAGGAAGACGACGTCCAGGTGGTCTCGCACGGAGAGATGGATGTGCTGTTCCTTCGTCACGTCGTACAGGTCGTACAGGACCGGCAGGGCCGCATCGCGCAGCGGGAATCCGCGAGGCGCGAGGGTGGCCACCTCCCACAGCCGCAGGCCCACCCGGTAGCGCCGGTCGGCTCCACGCTCCAGGGCTCCCCAGGCGACGAGTTCGGCAGCACGACGATGAACCGTCGGCAACGGCAGACCCGTTCGCCTGGACAACTCGGTGAGGGTGAGTGCGGGGTTTTCGCGGGAGAAGGCCCCGAGCAGCGCAAGGACCTTGTCGGTCACCGACATGCCGTGCTCATCGGACATGTCCATGCCCCTTCCTTCGTGTGCGGGACGGTCTCAGCGCCGTTGGCCGGGCGCCCGGTCACCGTCCCTCCCCGCACGACGGCCCGGGCCGTCGTGCGGGGTCCGTCGGGCCGCCGGGGTTGCCGCGGCCCGCTTGCTGTCAGTGGACCGTCTCGGCGGCCTTCTCGATGAGCTTGGCGACGGTGCCGGGGTTGGTGACCTGGGCGGCGTGCGGGGTGTCGGCCTCGACGGTGTGGGCGTGGGCGCGGTTGGCCATGAAGCGCTCGGTCGCGGGCGGGATCACGTGGTCGTCCTTGGAGACGAGGTACCAGGACTCGATGGTCTTCCAGGCGGGCTCGCCGGGGGAGCCCTCGCCGAGGGCGTTGGCGTTGATGGGGCTCTGGGTGGCGGCGAGTTCAGCGGCCTTCTTGCTGCTGACGCGGTTGCTGAAGAAGAGGTTGCGGTACTGGTCGGCCTTGGCGTACAGGTCGACCCCGATGCTCTTGTCGGCCTGGGGGTAGCCGACGGGGAAGAGGGCGGTGGGGACCTGGGCGTTGGGGTCGTTGGTGATCTGGGTGCCGGGGAACTTCGCGGTCAGGGTCTGGACGGACTCGTCCTTGTCCGGCGCGAAGGCGGCGATGTAGACGAGTGCCTTGACGTTCTTGTTGCCGGTGGCGGCGTTGGTGATGACCATGCCGCCGTAGGACTGGCCGACCAGGACGACGGGGCCCTTGATGGTGTTGAGGTAGGCGGCCAGGTAGGAGGAGTCGGCGGCCACGCCGCGCAGACCGGTCGGCGGCGCGACGACCGGGTAGCCCTCGCGCTGCAGGCGGTTGATGACGCCCTCCCAGCCGGCGGCGTCGGACCACGCGCCGTTGGCCAGGACGATGGTCGGCTTGGGGCCGGCCGGGGTCTGGTGGGCGGGCGCGGCCGACGCGAACGCGGTCACGCCGCCGGCGAGGGCGACACCGGTCGCGCCAAGAACCGCTATACGGAACGTACGACGGCGAAGCATGGATTTCTCCTGATGTGATGGTGTTGTCGCGGCGGGCACACAGGCCCACGCGGGTGGGGCACGCGACGGTCGCGTCCCCGGGAGAGCCCCCGCGAGCGGCGGGGGTGTCGCGCCGGACCGTCCGTGACGGACGGCGCATTCATGAGGTCAAAGGTCGGCAGATCAGGGCCGGCGGGGTCCCGCGGTCCGCATGTGCGGTCACACATGGGCGGGGAGGTGTTCCTCGGCCCAGTTCAGTGCGTAGTCCGCGACTTCCCGCCAGCCGTCCTGGCCGATGATGAAGTGCGAGCGCCCGGGGAACTCCTGGTACTCGGTGACGGCGGGCGACTTCCGGTACAGGCGCCAATTGGCCTTGTTGACCTTGGGCGGGACGATGTGGTCGGCCTCTCCCGCGATGAACAGCAGCGGGGCCCTGCGGCTGTTGCGGAAGTCGACCCGGGTCGCGGCCCGGGGGTTGAAGTTGGCGAACGCCCCCTGGAAGAGGACCCGGGCCGAGCCCGGCACGGCATAGCGCTCGTAGTGGGCGTCGGACTGGCTCTCGCTGAGCGTGTTGGTGATGGCGTAGTGGAACTGCCGCGCCGTCAGGGAGACCGCCTTGTTCTTGTTGGCCGGGTTTCCCAGCACCGGCCACGCCGACTTGAGGGTCGACAGCGGCAGCGGAAGAACGCCCTTGACGGCTGCGGAGTCGATGGCGACCCCGGCACTGCCCAGGCCCCGATCGAGCAGGATCTGCACGATGGTGCCGCCGAACGAGTGGCCCATGAGGACGGGCGGATGAGGCAGGGCGCGGATGATCCGCTCGTAGTGGTCGACCACCTCGAGCAAGCCGACCCCCGCGATGCCCGAGGGGTCACGCCGCAGCTCCTCCACCTCGCGGTCCAGACCCGGCCAGGCGGGAGCTATGACTGCGTACCCCCGCGCCTCGTAGTACTGCTTCCACCCCTCCCAGCTGCGCGGGTTCACCCACAGGCCGTGGATGAGCACGATCGTGCCTGCCTCATTGGCGTGGGGCTCACTCATGCGGACCTCCGAAACGAATAGAACGTTCTGTTCACTAAAGCTAATCCCACCGATGCCCGCAGGCAAGCGGTGCCGCGAAAGGCACGGGGCGCACCGTCAGGACACGTCCAGCGCGTACGAGCACGCATCGGGCGCATGCCGAGCCGGTGTCGACCTGCATCGAGCACGAATCCGGACCGCGCCAAGCCGGCAGCGCACGCCCGCCTCCCGCAGCGCCCCCAGACTGTCGCCGGAAGCCCCGGTCCCACATCCGTCGAACGCCTGCGGGAAAACCGGTCACCGAGCCGTGCCGGGCAGTCGTTTCGACAGCGCACCAGGTGTCCGGCCGGTCGCCGGGCGGCAGCGCGAGCGGCAGGGACCGCGCAAGGCCCGGATTCCTCAGGCGAAAGGTCGAGAAGTCGCGGCCCGGAGCCCGGGCAGGTGGATTCCGCCGCCGTTCGGCCCCGGACCTGCCATGAACCCCAGTCGTCGGCACGGTCAGATGACTTATGCGGGGCGGTCCCACCGGCGCCGATACTGAGCAGGTGCCCGTGCGGTCACGCGCCGGTGCCGGACCTGTCGTGGTCCATCGTTGGCCACAATCATGGCTGTCTCACCGCTCCCACCATGCGCCGAGGAGCATGATGTCGAAGATCATCCTTGTCACCGGGGCGTCCAGCGGCCTCGGGGCAGCGACTGCCCAGGCCCTGGCCGAAGCCGGTCACATCGCCTACGCCGGAATGGGCGCGGCGTCAGGCCATCCGCCGATCGCCGGCAAACTGGACGGGGGCGCAGGCCATCAGGGCGCTCGGCCGCGTCCGATCGCCCTCGACGTCGCCGATCAGCGCTCGGTCAGCGCCACGGTCACCGACATCACGGCCGAAGCCGGGCGGATCGACTGCGTGGTACACACCATGGGGCCTGTGCCCCGGGGCCCCGTCGAGTCCTTCACCCCCTACCAGTTGGCGCAGATCTACGACGCGAACGTGCTGTCAACCCAGCGGGTGAACCGTGCTGTGCTGCCGCAGATGCGCGAACGCCAGGACGGCCTGCTGGTCTGGGTGGTGTCCCGCGGCGACCCCGCGGACGAGGCCCCCTATCTCGCCCTGCACTCCGAAAGCGCCGCGGTGATCGATCATCTCGCGGCAAGCTACGCGAAAGAACTGGCCGGCTTCGGGGTGGAGGTCACGGTCGTCATGGCCGGGCTGACCGTGCCCGAAACCAGCCGGCGGCTGCGGCTGGTCCTTCCGGACGACCTCGGTACGGCGCAGGCGTACGAGGGCCGGTATCCCGGTCTGGTCGATCGAGTCGACGCGCACCTGAACGATCAGGCCGCCACCGCGGCACGTCTCGCCCGCACGGCACACGCCGTCGCAGCCGTGGTGGACAGCCCGAAGGGCGCTCGCCCGCCGCGGGTCACCGCCGGTGCGCCCGGTGACCGGCTGCGGGGTACCGGCGACGTCGGTTAGGCAGATACGGAAGGGTGCGGTCAGGGCGTGGAAGCGGAAAGGTATCCGGCGTGGGCGCGGGTCTCACTCCTCCAAGGCACCGAGCGCGTCGCGGAGCGCTGCCCGGGAGGTGATGCCGAGCTTGGGAAAGATCTGGTAAAGGTGCGCTCCGACCGTCCGGTGCGAGAGATAGAGCCGTTCGGCGATCTGCTTGTTGCTCAGCCCCGATGCCGCCAGGTCCGCGATCTCCCGCTCCTGCGACGTGAGCACCTTCCCGCCCGCTTCGATCCTCGGCGCAACCCATCCGGCGGCCCGCAACTGCTTGGCCGAACGATCCATCCAGGGACCGGCGCGAAGCTCGGCGAAGGCGTCGTGGGCCAGCATCAACTGCCCTCTGGCCTCCGCGTTCGCCCTGGCTCGCCGGAGCCGTTCGCCATGGGCCAGCCGCACCCGCGCCAGATCGAATGGCCATTGCTCGACTTCCGGCAGGGCCAATGCCTCGCCGAACAGACGCACCGACTCCTCGTCGTCCGCGGCGCACAGAGCGGCCGAAGCGCCCGCGAGAAGCGCGAGCCGCGGGGAGAGCGCGGCGATGTCGTTGTCCCGGATGGCGCGCACATGAGCGGCCGCTTCCGCGGGGCGGTCGGTGCGGGCCGCGGCTTCGACGAGATCCATCATCACCCACAGGGCGTGCGGCACGTGGGAGGCGAAGGTGCCCGCGGGGCTGATGGCCGTCGCGTGCCGATAGGCGCCGGTGAAGTCGCCACGTCCGAGATCGGCCACGGTGCGTATGTGCCGGGCGTAGTGCAGTGCCATCCCGACGCCCCGCGGTGCGGCCCATTGGGAGATGCGGCCCGTCAGGAGGCCGACCGTCGCGTCCTCCCCGCGGGGGGCGGCGACGACGGCCCGGCAGTACCAGAAGTACCAGGTGAAGAACCGGTATCCGGAGTCCTCGCAGAGCTGGACTCCTTCCTCGGCCAGTTCGACGCACTCGTCCCACCTGCCGGTCAGGTAGCCGTCCAGGCACAGGTGCATCAAGGCGCCGAGATGCCGGCGCACCGGGCCGCCGTCCCGTCCCTGGCGGACGACCTTCCACGAGGGCTCACGGAGGGCCGACAACCGGTCGAGGTAGAGCGCCGCGGTGCCGACCCTGACGATGCGTCCGGGGTCGGTCTCTTCGGGAAGTTCGTCGAGGATGCGCTCCATCTCGTCCAGCGCGGCCGCTCCCGAACGCGCCGGGTCGGAGAAGGTCTTGCCGGCCACGGACAGCAGTGCGGGCGGCTCCGGGCGCAACCGGGAGAGCGCGGTGTAGAAGGGGTCCCACAACTCCGCGCGGCCGCTGAAGAAACACAGGAGCAGCAACAGGTGCACGGCGTCGACGACGGCGTTGTCCTCGGCGTCGTACTGGTGGGTGCCGGACTCGATGGCGCCCACCAGCAGGCGGTGAGCCGTGTCGATGTCCCCGTCACCGTTGATGACCAGATAGACGGCGGCAGCGGCGGAGCGCAGGGACCCGGCCAGGTCCGGGTCGGCGCGTCGGGCGTCCTCGAGCAGCTCCGAGACGCCGCGCAGCTCCCCCGTCGCGTCGGCGCCGATGTAAGCGGCCTCGGCCAGGCGGCGCGCCCGGTCCGACCCGTGGGGACTCAAGTCGGCCGCCCGAATCAGTGCCGCAACCGCCCCCAGGGCGTCACCGCGCGCCGTGATGCGGTGGGCGGCCCGCTCCAGCAGGGTGGCGACCTCCTCGTCCGGCTCGACGGACGCTTCTCCGAGATGCCAGGCCCGGCGCTCGGGCTGATGCGCCAGAGCCTGGGCCAGGGCCCGGTGCGCCGCACGGCGCTCGGCGCTGGAGCAGGCGTCGACGACGGCCGAGCGGATCAGGGGGTGCCGGAAGACGAGCCGCCGGGTGCCCTCATCGACGGTGACCAGCTGGTCCTGCTCGGCCGGGGCGAGATCTTCGAGGTCGGCGTCGCAACCGTCCTGCCGCGCCGCCGCGTGCAGGACCCCGAGATCGCCGGTTCCGTCCATCGTGGCGAGCAGCAGCAGGCGGCGGGTGGCAGCCGGCAGGCCGGAGACCCGGGAGAGGAACAGCGCTTGGAGCCGCTGGCTCAGCGGCAGGACCGCGGGAAGGTTCTCCAGCGCCATGCGCTGCTGCCCGCTCAGCACCGTGGGCAGTTCGAGCAGGGCCAGCGGGTTCCCTTCGGCCGCGGACAGCAGCCGACGCCGCACTCGTTCGGCAAGGTGCGGGAATCGCGCGTCGAGCAGCGCCCGGGACGACGTTTCGTCCAGCGGCGGCACCTCGTACTCGGGCAGTCCACCGCGGTTGAAGAAGGTCTCGCTTCCTTGGCGCACGGCGCCGAGGAAGCCGATCCGGCTGCCGCCGAGCCTGCGGGCGACGAAGCCGAACACGGCGGCGCTTGCGCGGTCCACCCACTGCAGGTCGTCGATGACGAGCAGCAGTGAGTCAGGTGCGGCCACCTGCCGAAGGAGCATGAGGGTCGCACTGGACACGACGAGTCGGTTCGGCGACGCTCCGCTGCCGAAGCCCAGCGCGACACGCAGGGCCTCCTGATGGGTGCTGTCCAGATCGCCGAACGTCTCGGAGAGAGGGAAGAGGAGTTGGTTCAGGCTGGAGTAACTCACGTCGGCTTCGAACTCGACACCGGCCGCACGCAGGACCCGCGTCCCGGTCGCGGACGCCGCCTCCGCCACGGCGTTGAGCAGAACCGTCTTGCCCACCCCTGCCTGCCCCGACAGCAGGAGCGCCCCGCCACGGTCGGTGGCGCCGAGGAAGCCGCGTATGCGATCCAGTTCCTTGGCACGCCCCACCAGAGCGCCAGCGGCTCCGTCATCAAAGGGGTCGCCGTAGCCCACCCGTCCACACTCCCGTCAGCCGTCCACGTCCGCCCGGGTTCCACTCGGGCGGATATTCCTTGAATTCATTGTCAAGGGGAGGTTCATGTTAGCGCGCGAACTCCCGGAATCACCTCACCGAGCCGTATTTCCACTGAGTCCGTCGGCAGTCCGGAAAACTCGGGAGAAGATTCTTTCACTGAGTGAAAGTCGTATCCCGGTGAGTGTCTGCGGGCGGTAGTGTGCCGTCTGGACACGGGCTCGCACGGGTCCCGGCCCAGGTGGGCGGCCGTCAGGTGCCCATCCAGCGGCGGGGGCGACCATGCGAGAAATAGCGGAACGCGCGCGACGCGGGGAACGGGAAAGGCGCCCCTCGACCCGTTGATTTCACGTACCCATTCCGGCAGCCAACGGCCATTCTCCCCCACGACCATTTCCCGCCCTCCTGTCGGGGAATAGTCGGCACCGTCGGCCCATAGCACAGTCCTCGCGTCCTTTTGCACGCCGGTCCGCTCCACCTGCACCGTCCCGACGGGAACATCGACGGCGCCCAGCGAGCATGCGAGCGGCCCTTCGGCGGCCCCGTCGCGGTTGTCCCAGTGGCGCTGCGACCTGGACGCCTGCCTGCGTCTCCCAAGATTATGGAAGGAACGTTCTATATAATGTCTCCATGACCGAGACGAAGAGCGGGCCTGCCACGACCGGCCGCAGGTCGGCGGCGCGGGAGCGGCTGCTGACCACGGCGAGCAGGCTCTTCTACACCGAGGGGATTCGCGCTGTCGGCGTCGACCGGGTGATGGCGGAGGCCGACGTCGCACGCGGCACCTTCTACCGGCACTTCGAGGGCAAGGACGACCTGGTGCGCGGCTACCTGGACGCCACCGATCACGACATCCGGGCCCGGGTGGCCGTGGCGGCCGAGAAGACGGGGGGAGGTGCGGCGTTGCTCGATGTCGTCGCGCACAGCATCGGCGAGGAGATCTGCGGTCCCGGGTTTCGCGGCTGCCCCTTCATCAACGCGGCCGCGGAGTACCCGGATCGGAAGTGCCCGATCCACCAAGCCGTGCTGAGGCACCGCGAGTGGTTCCGCCAGGTACTGGAGGACGCCCTCGCGACCATCGGCGTCGCGGACCCCCGGCAGTCCGCCGACCTGGTGGTCGCCCTACGTGACGGAGCGATGGTCGCGGGCTACCTCGGCGACTCCCGGTCCGCGGCGCGCACCCTGGTCCAGGGTGTCGACCTGGTCGTCGCGTCGGGCTGACGGAAGGGCGGGCCGGCGTCAGGAATCAGCTCGCGGTCCGTGCGGCCGGCAGTCCGGCCTGCTCCGGCGGCCACCGGGGTTCTGGCCCCACCCGGCAGCCTCTGTCGGCGACTTCGAGTTCGCCCGCCGGCAACGCCTCTGCGACCCGGACGTCACGTCGAAGACATGTCGTGAACCACGAACCGCTTCGCCCGCAGATTGCTCGAGCGATAAGGTCATACGTATGCCATCCGAGTCGCAGCCCTCGAACCGTCTGTTCCCGCCACGCCTGCCCGCCGGCCGCTTGGGTGTTGCAGTCGTTGCCGAGCTCGTCGACCTCATCGTGACGGGCCAGTTGCAGGAAGGCGCGTTGCTGCCCCCGGAGGGTCCGCTGAGCGAACACTTCGGCGTGAGTCGCACGGTGCTGCGTGAATCGGTGAAGCGGCTCGAGGAGAAGGGCCTGGTGATCGTTTCCCAGGGGCGCGGCACCCAGGTGCGGGCGCCGGGGTACTGGAACATGCTCGATCCGGTGGTGCTGTCCGCGTTGATCGACAACGACGCGACGCTCGGTGTCCTCGACGAGCTGACGATCGTGCGGGCGAGCCTCGAGTCGGCGATGGCGGGAGCGGTTGCCGCTTCTCGCAGCGCGGATGGGTTGAGGAGGCTGGAGAACGCGTTGATCACCATGCGTGAGAGCGAGTCCGAGACGGACTCGTTCCGGCAGGCGGACGTGGTGTTCCACTACGCGCTCATGGAGATCTCCGGCAACCGGCTGGCGGAGAACATCGCCAAGCATCTGTACAAGCGCGCCACCGAGTCCAGCCGCTACCAGGGCATCGACCCCCCTGACGCGGTCACACTGACCCTGAAGGAACACGCGGCGATCGTCGACGCCATCTCACGGAAGGACGTCGACGCGGCCCAGAAGGCGATGCACGATCACATCCACACCTCGTGGGAGCGTCGTCGGCTGCCCGACCACGCGCCTCGGGCGCGCGGCCGGGCGCTTGATCAGGAGAGCGAGTAGACGTCGGCGGCGTTGCGGCCGAACACACGTCCGCGTTCCGCGGCGGAAAGCCCGTCGAGCAGGGCTTCCAGAGCTGACTTCCAGGGCGCCGCTCCCCCGCCGAGCTCCGCCAACGGCCAGTCGGAGCCGTAGAGCAGACGCTCAGGGCCGAAGGATCCCAGGGCGATCGTCACCGGGGCGGCGAGATCGGCTGCCCGCCACGATCCGGGGGCCAGGCCCGACGTGAGTCCCGAGACCTTCGCGACGACGTTCGGTTGCCGCGCGAGATCCCGCAGCCGCGACGCCCACGTGCTCCTGTCCTGCCCGGGCCCGGGCGGACCGCCGAGGTGATCGAGCACGAAGCGGAGCCCGCCGTGGCGCGCGGCCAAGCGGGTCGCCTGAGGGAGCTGCCACTCACGCACGACGAGGTCGAAGCAGAGGTCCTCACGCTCGAGTACGGCGAGGCCCGCGCTGATCTCCTCGCGCATCATCCACTCCGGGTCCGGGTCGATGTGGGCCAGATGCCGCACCCCGACGACGGGGACGGCGGCGTCCTCGCGGATCCGGTCGAGCTGAGGCCCGACCTCCGCCGCGAGGTCGACCCACACGACGAGGCCGGCGATGGCGGGCGAGTCCAGCTTGGCGAGCCGGATGCTCTCTTCGAGGCTGTTGCTCGACTGCACGACCACGGCGCCGTCGAGACCGGTCGAGTCCAGCATCCCGCTCAGATCGGGGGCGCCGAAGTCGCGGGCGATCGGCGCCATGGTCTCCGGGTCGATCCAGTCCTGCGGGTCCACGGCTCGGTCCCACAGGTGCACATGGGCGTCGATACCTGCACTCATGCGAGGTGCCACACTTCCTCGACAGGCTGCCACAGCGCCCCGGGATCACGCTCCTCGGCGATCCTCACCTGGCACGGGTCGGTGTGCGTCCACCATTCCTGCGAAACCGGATCGTCGGCGATCCGCCGCATGTCCGCCTCGTGGTCCTCGCCGACGTACTCGTAGTAGGCGAAGAGGATGTCGCCGAAGATGAAGATGCTGTAGTTGCGTACGTTGCATTCGGTGAGCTTTCGCTCGACGCCCGGCCACACGGCACGGTGCAGCGCCAGGTACTCCTCGCGCTTGTCGGGCCGCACACCCACGACGAAGGCCCTGCGCTCAGGTCGACGGTTCACGAGAGTCGGCCTCCGCGGTACGACGGGTCGTCCATCACGTCCGGCTCGGCCACCAGCCGCAAGGCAGCCCGTTCGGGCCGGATGTGCGGTCCGGTCACCGCGGGCCGGGGCGGAGCGGCGTCGGCCGGTGACATCCGGGACTCGTCGACCACGATCCCGATGCCCGGGCGATCGCCCAGGACGATGCCTCCGTCGTCGAACTGCTGGTCGACGTCGAGACCGACGGGGAAGTGGAGGTCCTGGACTTCGAAGGCCAGATGGTTCGGCACGGCGGCGGCGGCGTGCGCCACCGGGTTCGCGTTGTACGCGACGGGACTCACCGGCAGGTCGTGGGCGTGTGCGAGCGTCGCGACGCGGAGGAAGTGGGTGATCCCCCACACGTTGCCGACCTGCACGATGTCGACCGCGTTGGCGTCCAGCAGGGGGCGGTACTGCTCCAGTCCGGTCAGGTTCTCGCCGGTCGCGATCGCCGCGCGCACCTTCCCGCGCAGCGAGGCCATGCCGGCCGCATCCCATCGGCGCAGCGGTTCCTCCACCCAGGTGAGGTCCATGCGCTCCTCGATGGCCGCGACGTACCGGGCCGCCTGGGCGTGGTTCCACGACTCGTTGGCGTCGAACATCAGCGCCGGCCGACGGGAGTTGCGGCTGAGGACGTCGCGCATGATCTCCAGCCGGGGCAGGTCGCGGTCGAGGTCGCGGCCGCCCTTGAGCTTGCCGGCCTTGAACCCGCGGTCCGCGAACCGCCCGTAGAGGCCGGCGAGTTCGTCGTCGTCCAGGCCGTACTCGAGACCGGACGCGTACCCGGGGACGAAGCGCTCGCGGCCCCCGAGGGTCCGCCAGAGCGGCTCGTCGGCGGCCTTGGCCTTGATGTCCCACAGGGCCATGTCGACGGCGCCGACGGTGCCGAAGGTGGATCCCGAGTGACCTGCCTTGAACACCCAGTCGAGCATCCGGTCGTAGAGGGCCACGACCGACCGCGGGTCACCGCCCTCGATCGCGGGGAAGACGCGGGCGATGTCGGCGTGGGACCCGAGGCCGACTCCCTCGATTCCGGCGTCGGTCTCGATGACGAGGACGGGGACCGGCGTGGTGTGGCCGGACTGGACACCGTTGACGTCCCCGGTGATTCTGCCCCAGTCGTGAACGGTGCTCAGACTGCGGTACCCGGTGATCTTCATCGGCGGTGGTTCTCCTTGCATGTGCGAGAGGTCATTCCTTGGTTCCTCCTGCTGTCATTCCCGCGACCAGGAATCGCTGGGAGAACAGGAAGACGACCAGGACGGGCAGGATCGACACGATCGTCCCCAGCGCCAGGGTCGGCAGCTGAAGGGAGTCGGATCCCGCGGAGCTGGGATTGAAAGCCGGGGTTGACGCCAGGAGCGAGGTGAGCCCGACCTGGACCGGGTAGCCGTCGCTCGACGGCAGCATCACGAACGGGAGGAAGAAGTTGTTCCAGTTCTGCACGAAGCTGAAGAACGCCACCAGGGCGACGATCGGGGCGGCCAGCGGAAGGGCGACCTTGGTGAAGACCTGGAACCCGCTGCAGCCGTCGATGCGCGCGGCCGCGAGGATGTCACGAGGGATGCTGGTCGAGAAGTAGATGTAGGTGAGATAGACGCCGAACGGGAAGAACGACATGGGCAGGATCACCGACAGCGGGCTACCGATCAGACCGATGCTGTTCAGTTCGAGGAAGATGGGCAGCACCAGCGCGGTGTTGGGGATCAGCATGACGACGAGTGTCAGCACGAGCAGCGCCTGCCGGAGCCTGAACTCCGTGAGCGCGAGCGCGTAGCCGGCGGGGATGCTCACGAGCAGCGTGATCACCAGAGCGCCGATCGCGTACAGCGCGGAGTTGCCGATCCAGGTCGTCACCGCGCCGTCCTGGAAGTCGAACAGCTGGTGCCAGTTGGCGACGAGGTCCGACCAGGACCCGATCGAGAACGGGTTGGCGACGACGAGCGTCTTCGAGGACTTCGTGACCGCGAGGAGCAGCCAGACGATCGGGACGGCGAAGAACAGGACGAAGACGGCGAGCAGGACGCCGATGATGGACCGGCCGCTCCACCCGCTCAGACTCGGCCGGCGGCGTTCGGCGGAGAGTGCTGCCATGGTCATTCCTTCTCGAAGAGGCCGCCGCGGGTCACGAACACCCAGGACAGCAGGAGTGCGACGACCAGCAGGATCAGCGAGATCGCGGCCGCGCCGTTGAAGTCGTTCTGCTGGAAGGCGTACTGGTAGGCCAGCTGGTTGAGCGAGTAGTCGTTGGGCACCACCGCGTTGCTGGCCTGGCTGAGCAACTGAGGCTCGACGAACAGCTGGGTGCCTGCCGCGAGCGACATGACGCCCATGTACGCCACCCACTTGCGCAGCATCGGGAGCTGGATCCGAAACGCGATCTGGACGGCGTTCGCACCGTCGATGCGGGCGGCCTCGATCACTTCGGTGCTGATGTTGTTGAGCGCGCCGTACATGATGAGGATCCACCCGCCGGCCCCGGTCCAGAACGCGATGATCGCGAAGATCACCGGAAGGTGCCCGGGTTGGATCACCTGCACGAAGCTGTCGAACCCCATCGCCCCGAGCAGACCGCTGACCGGGCTGGCCGTCGGGTCGAGGACGAAGAGCCACAACAGGACGCTGGACGCGCCCGCGAGCGCGCCGGGCAGGTAGTAGACGAAGCGCAGGGTCGTGCTCAACCACCGCACACTGACGGCGTGGACCACCAGCGCCAGGCCGACGACGAAGACGAGCAGCCCGAGGAGCCAGATGACGAGATAGACGGTCACGTGGGACACGGCCGGCCAGAACCGGAAGTCGCCGACGACCTTGGTGAAGTTGTCGAAGCCCGCGAATCCGCCGTCCGCGTCGGTGAAGGCCAGCAGCACCGCGTAGAGCGAGGGGACGATCCCGAAGGCGAGGGTGAGCAACGCGTAGGGCGAGACGAAGAGATAGCCGATCGGAGTGCGGGCGAACGCGCGGCCGGGCGGCCGGCCGCCGCCCCGGCCCGACCGCCGGCGCCCGGAGGCGTCGACGGCCGGCCCACCACTCGGAGGAGCGAGGGTCATGTCACTTCACCTGGTATCCGTTGACCTTGGCCTGGTTCGCGATCGCCGTCTGCCAGTCCGGAAGCAGGTCCACGATCGACTTGCCGCCCGTGACCCCCGGGGTGATCGTCTTCGCCCAGATCGCCTCCTGGCTGAACGTGGGGTAGCCCCAGCCGTCCCAGACCTGCGACGCCGCGGTCACCACCGGCTCCAGCGGGGTGGCGTAGTACTTGCTCGCCTCCTGCTTGGCGACCCACTTCTGCGCGGCGGGCGCGTACGCCGGGTAACCCGGTGCGACGTCGACCTGGTACGCGTCGGCCGTGGTGGCGAACTCGACGAACTTCTCGGCGGCCTTCAGGTTCTTCGAGTGGCTGGAGACGAACCAGGTTCCGCCACCCACGTTGCCCGTCGCGGCCTGGCTCTCGCCCTTCCACGGCAGCGGCGCGGCGACGCCGAGCTGCCCGGCCTTCACATTGAGCGACTGCGGGTTGTTGAAGATCGCGCCGGCGTACCAGGCCGGACCCGGCATCATCAGCACCTTGCCCGTGTACTTCTTCAGGAACTCGGGAGTGAACACGCTGACCACCGGCACCGTCCCGTTGCCGCGGAGGGTGTCGAGCATCGAGGCCGCCCGCTTGCACTCGGTCGAGTCCGTCTTCACTGTGACGGACTTGGGACCGGTCACGTCATTGGCCTGGCACTTGCTCCCCCACATGAACACCTCGGGCGTCCAGGCGTCTCCGGCCGTCCCGACGATGTAGCCGGGGTGCTCCTTGGCGACCTTCTCCCCGAGGGCCTGGTACTCCTCCCACGTGGTCGGGAGGGCGTAGCCGAACTGCTCCAGCAGGGACTTGTTGTACCAGAGCACTGCCTGCGCGAGGTCGTTGCGCAGGCAGTACACGCGGCCCTCCACCGTGCACGGGTTGAGCGAGCCCGCGGTGAAGTTGCCGAGCGTCTCCTTCGGGACCAGGCCCTTGTCCAGCACGGCCGCGAACGCCTGCTTGCCGGCGCTCTTCTGGCTGGCCCACGACGCGTCGTTGTTCTGGCTGGAGAAGACGACGTCGGGCCAGCCGTCACCGGCGCGGTCGAAGAGCTGCATCTTCGTCCGGAAGGAGTTGGACCCGTTGGCCGAGCCGTCATAGGTGACGACCTTGATCTTGGTGTCCGGGTTGGCCGTCTGGAACGCCTTCGCGGCGGCCTGTCTGTCCGCGTCCACCCAGACGGTGATCGTCGAGGAGGCCTCCTGCTTGGCCTCGGGAAAGCCGTACGACCCGTTCGCCGAGCTGCCTTGGCCGCCGCAACCGGCGAGCGTCAGCAGCGCCGTTGCGGCGCATATCACGGCGATGGTCGACGCCTTACGGCGCGAACGCACCACAGTATGAATTCCGGCCATGGGATGTCCTTGTCTTGTCGACTTCTTTGACGACTCCGCGCGAGGACTGTAGAGCATACGTATGATGTTTGTCACGAGCTGGAGCCGCCTCATCTTGAGCAGTTGCCGTCTGGGGCCTGGTCATTCGGGGTCGCGACGCCGGACGAGGCCCGGGAGGCACTGCCGCCGGCGCGCCGCGGGTGCTTCCGCCGGCTCGGTTCAACTCGGCTGAATCAAGAGGTGATCGAGTGCCCGGCAAGGGCGGGCGGCCAAAGGCGTGCTGCCGCCGGGCGATACCGGATCCCCCATCTCGTCGGCAACGGCGTCACGTGCGAACGCCGTCGTCCGACTTCCCGCCCCGGGACCGGGACCGGGTCCGTGCGTCCTCCGCCGGTGGCGCGATCGGCGGCCGGATGGGGAGTTCCACGTCCGGTCGCGCGGCGAGCCGCGAGAGGGAGGGGAACGTACCGGGCCTGCGCCACCTCGACCGCAGTGCCTTCCCCCGCGCCGGCACCGCGCTCATGCCGACCGCGGCGACCATGTCCCGCAAGGTCAAGGGTCGTTGACGGAGCCGGAAGAGGTCCGGGAGCGCCTGCGGAACGAACGGGCGGTGCGCCGGTGGGGCCGACCGAGCCGGCCCCTGATGCCACATCAACACGTGTGATCTCGTCGCGGGGCCGGTCGGCGCGTCGAGGCCGACGCCACCCACCCGCACCGGCTCATGCCGCGCAGGCGGAGGCCCCACGGCAACGTCGCCGCCCGCGCGCCGGTCGAGGCGCGGGCGGCGGCGGCGCGGAAGAGCCCCGCCGTCGCCCCGAAGGGCGGCGCGTGCCCGCGCGTCAGCCTTCCCGCACCGCCCCCCGCAGGAGCGGTGCCACCGCTGTCGGGGGCCGGAGAACCCTCAACGGCCGAGCCAGCCGCCGTCGACCGGCACGATCGTCCCGGAGACGTAGCGCGCGGCGTCCGACGCCAGGAACACGGCGGCGCCCGCGATGTCCTCCGCCGTTCCCCACCGCCCCGCCGGAATGCGCTCGAGGATGGCGCGGGACCGGTCGGGGTCGTCCTGAAGCGCCTGCGTGTTGTCGGTCGCGATGTAGCCCGGGGCGATGCCGTTGACGGTCACACCGTGTCCGGCCCATTCGTTCGACAGCGCCCGGACCAGTCCCGCCACGCCGGACTTGGCCGCCGCGTAGCCCGGCACGTTGATCCCGCCCTGGAACGAGAGCAGGGAGGCGGTGAAGACGACGCGCCCGTACCGCGCGTCCAGCATCCGCCGCCCGAGAGCCTGGCTGAGCACGAACGCGCTCGTGAGATCGACTTCGAGCACCTCGTCGAACCATTCCAGGGGATGCTCGGCGGCGGGAGCGCGGCGGATGGTCCCGGCGTTGTTGACCAGGATGTCCACCGGGCGCTCGCCGGCGGCGAGTTCCTCGCCGAGCCGGGTCACCTGCCGCCGGTCCGCGAAGTCGACGCGGTGTCCGGAGAACTCACGGCCGAGCCCTCGCACGCGGTCGCCGATCGCCGACGACGCCGGGTCGAGGGTGGCGGAGACCCCGAAGATGTCGGCACCGGCGGCGG
Organism: Streptomyces sp. NPDC059718; assembly: GCF_042733315.1. Taxonomy (NCBI): domain Bacteria; kingdom Bacillati; phylum Actinomycetota; class Actinomycetes; order Kitasatosporales; family Streptomycetaceae; genus Streptomyces; species Streptomyces sp. NPDC059718. The sequence continues at coordinate 27,914 of NZ_JBHWGA010000035.1, read as the reverse complement.
CCAGAGCCTCGGCGACGGCGAACCCGATGCCACGCTTGGCCCCCGTCACGACGGCGAGGCGCCCGGTCAGGTCGAAGGGGTTCATGACGCGCTCACCTCGACGAGCAGCTTCATCGCTTGCCCGGCTTCCAGGACACCGAAGGCCGATTCGACTTCACTCAGGGGCACGATGCCCGTGATGAGCTTCCCGGCCGGGATGGCGCCCTCGGCCAGGAGCTCGACGGCGCGCTCGAAGTCGTGGCGCTGGTAGACCCGCGCACCGAGCAACCTCAGCTCCCGCCAGAACACGCGGTGCAGGTCGATGGGCCGCGGTTGCGAGTGGATGGCCACCACGACGAGCGTGCCGCGGACCTTGACCAAGCCGGTGGCGGCGAGCACGGCGGCGGCCGAGCCGGAGACCTCGAAGACGACGTCCGCTCCGGCGCCGTCCGTCCACTCCTCCACCCAGGCGACCTGATCGACCGACGAGGGGTCCAGCGTCGTCAGCCCCATCTCCTCGGCGGCCGCACGCCGGTTCGGGTCGATCTCGGCGATCACGACCTCGGCACCGGACGCGGCGGCGACACTCGCTATCAGAACGCCGATCGGGCCCGCGCCGATGACGACCGCCTTGTCGCCCGCGGCGAGTTCGGAACGCCGTACGTCATGGACCGCCACCGCGACGGGCTCCACCAGCGCGGCGTCCCGCAGGGAGATCTCCGAGGGCAGCCGTACGAGTGTCGACGCCGGTACGTTCCAGTACTCCTGGAGGGCTCCGGGGCTGTCGATGCCGATGAAGTCCAGGTTCTGGCAGATGTGCTCGTTCCCCGCGCGGCAGGCCGGGCACGTGCCGTCCCAGGCCAGCGGCATGACGGTCACCGCGTCACCCACCGACCAGCCCTCCACGCCGGTGCCGAGGGCGACGACCGTGCCCGACATCTCGTGCCCGATCGTCACCGGCCTGCTGACCCGGCCGTCCATGTCCCCGTGGAAGACATGGAGGTCCGTGCCACAGATCCCGACGTACGCCACGGCGACCCGGACCTCCCCCGCCCGCGGCTCAGCCGGTTCCCGCTCCTCGACCGTCATCGTGCGCGCGCCCACGTAACTCGCCGCCAACATATCGATCGGCCCCTCCTCGCTCTGTCGCGGGCCGCGCCGGCCCACAGCCCTGCGCACCCTAGCAGGAAACATCATACGTATGCTGTCGTCGCTACAATCTGCCGCGTGACCAGCAAGCCGCCATCGCGCGACCACACATCCACGAAGCAGACGCTGCCGACCCGGGCCTTGCGAACCGGGCACCGGCTCACGGAATTGGGCCTGGGCGCGGCCCAGTTCGGCAACCTGTTCGCCGAGACGACCGACGACGAGTCGCGTCGCGCCGTCGGAGCCGCGGCCGAGGAGGGGATCCGCTACTTCGACACCGCGCCGCACTACGGCCTCGGGCTCTCCGAACGCCGCCTGGGCGACGCCCTGCACGGGACCGCTCGGCAGGGCGCCCTTATCTCCTCGAAGGCCGGCCGCCTGCTCGTGGACAGCCCGGAGACGGCTCATCGGCTCGACGACGACGGGTTCGTCGTGCCGGCCGCAAAGAGGCGGGTCTGGGACTTCAGCCGCGACGGGGTCCTTCGTTCCGTCGAGGAGTCACTGGCGCGGCTCGGGACGGACCGGCTCGACATCGCGTATCTACACGACCCGGACGACCACTGGGGGCCGGCGTCGTCGAGCGGGGTCGCCGCTCTGGCCGAGCTGCGGGACCAGGGTGTCGTGGGTGCCATCGGCGTCGGCATGAACCAGGCCGCGATGCCGGCCGAGTTCGTGAGGCGGACCGACGTCGACGTGGTGATGGTCGCCGGGCGGTTCACCCTTCTCGATCAGTCCGCGCTGGACGATCTGCTACCAGTCGCCGGCGCCCGCGGCGTCGGCGTCGTCGCCGCGGCGGTGTACAACTCCGGACTGCTGAGCAGTGCGGCCGTGGACGGCTCGGCGACCTACGACTACGGGGTGGCCCCGCGAGCCGTCGTCGAACGTGCCGCCCGCATCGCTGCGGTCTGCGAGCGGCACGGCGTAGAGCTTCCCGCGGCCGCCGTCCAGTACCCGTTGCGCCATCCCGCGGTCGTCTCGGTGGTGACGGGGATGCGCACTCATGAACACGTGCGAAGCAATGTCGCGCGGTACCGGGCGGTGATCCCGGAGGCGTTGTGGGAGGAGTTGCACGTCACCGGGCTCGTCCCTGACCCGGTCCGGACAAGTCGCTTCTCCAGGACCTGAGTTAAACGTCATACGTATCTTGTAACAAACATCATACGTATGCTAACTCTGTGGCGGGCATCAACGCCCCCATCACAGGAAGCGATCGAACATGACATCGACGTCAGACTCGACACGCTCGGTGAGCAGACGATGGAGACGGCGGACGGGCACCCTCGCGGTCCTCGGCGCCTGCGCCGTCATCGCATCAGCGCTCATTCCTCTCCAGGCCCAAGCCGCGCCCCGGGCGGAGTACTTCGCGGCGCCGGACGGCAAGGACGCCGGGCACTGCAGTCAGTCGCAGCCGTGCTCGCTGGAGCGGGCGCAGCATGTCGTCCGCCCCGCCGTCAAGCACGGTGACGTGGTCGTCCACCTCGCCGACGGCACCTACCGGCTCTCCGAGCCCCTGCGGTTCGGACCCGGTGACGACGGCGGCGACCACACGGTCCATTGGACCGCCGCACCCGGCGCCCACCCCGTCATCACAGGCGCCTCGAAGGTCACCGGCTGGTCCAAGTCCGAGGCGGGGTCGGGTATCTGGGAGGCGGACACCCCCAGCGGCCTCGACACCCGCCAGCTCTACGTGAACGGCGTGATCGCCCCTCGCGCCGCCATCCGTCTGGCCAACGCGGACGTCACTCCCACCGCGACCGGTCTCACCATCAAGAACCCGGCCCTGAGCTACCTCGCCACGCTCCCCGACCAGGGGCGCATCGAGTTCGAGTCCCTCGGCGACTTCACGAACCGCTACTCGCCGGTCAAGAGCATCAGTGCCACCGAGATCACGATGGCCCAGCCGGCCTGGGACAACAACACGTGGGGCTGGGACACCGTCCAGAACTCGTTCCTGGCCGGTCCGAGCTGGTACCTCGACAACTCGCTGAGCTTCCTGACCCAGGTCGGCCAGTGGTACATAGATCCGAGTGCCGGGAAGCTCTACTACAAGCCGGCGGACGGGGTCGACCCCAACGGGCTCGACGTCGAGCTGCCCCGCATGGAGTCGCTGATCAGCATCGGCGGGACGTACGACAAGCCGGTGACCGGACTCGCCTTCAAGGGCATCCAGTTCTCCGGAACCTCCTGGCTCGGCCCGTCGACCGACGGGTACGCGGACCAGCAGAACGGCCTCTTCATCAAGGGCGCTTACGACTACCGCCCCGCCGACGCCTTCACCAACTGCTCGCGCGGCTGTGAGATGTTCGAACGGGCACGCACCAGCTGGTACCAGGAGCCCGCCGCCGTGCAGGTCTCCGCCGCCAGCCGCATCTCGTTCACCGGCAACACGTTCACCAACCTCGGCCAGTCGGCGCTGGGCATCGGGAACGACGCCAACGCCACGGTGACCGGGGTCGGGCTGGGCGCCGGCGACATCGAGGTGGTCGGCAACCGGTTCACGGAGAGCAGCGGCCACGGCGTCGCGGTCGGCGGCGTGCTGCCCGACGCGCACCACCCGAGCGACCCGCGGATGACCAACCACGACATCCTGATCTCCGACAACACGATCAATCGCGTGGCGGTCGACTACAAGGACAACAGCGGCATCCTCAGCACCTATGTCACAGGTGCCCGCATCCTGCACAACGAGGTCTCCAACGTCCCCTACGACGGCATCGACACCGGCTACGGCTGGGGCATCAACGACGCCGGGGGCTCGAACGACTACGTCGACCGCGGCTACTACAAGTGGAACACGCAGTACACGACGCCGACGACGCTGAAGGACAACCGCGTCGAGGGCAACCTCGTGCACAACACGAAGGCGCGCTTCGCCGACGGCGGATCGGTCTACAACCTCTCCGCCAGTCCGGGAAGCGTCGTCGCCAAGAACTATCTGTTCAACATCTCGGGAGTCGGCCTCTACCTCGACGAGGGCTCCCGCTCGATGACCTACGAGAACAACGTGGTCCAGGGCGGTTCCTTCCTCTTCACCAACGCGTACAGCCTCCGCAACAACACCAGTGACAACGTCATCCAGAACAACTGGTACAACTCGGGCGGCGCCTCGACGCCGAACGCCGCGGCGCACAACAACCAGCTGATCAACAACGTGAAGGTCACCGCCGCGAACTGGCCCGCGGGCGCGCGGGACGTGATCTGCCAGGCGGGTGTCGCGCCGCAGTACCGGACGTCGCTCAACGCGAACCAGTTCGGCTTCAGCGGGTGCCCGGTCGGTGCACCCGTAGCGCCCGGCCTCCGCACTGCCGGAGGTTCGGCCGTCAGCTCGTACTTCGGCCAGAGCTTCGGTGGATTCGGGATCGCCGCGGCAGGCGCCGACGTGTGGGGCGCGGGCGGTCAGCACGACGACCAGTACGGCTCGATCTACCGGGACGACTCGTTCGCGGCCGACTCGAGCGTGTCCACCCGGGTGGTGTCGGTCAACGACGCCAACGCCTGGGCCAAGTCCGGGGTCATGGTCCGCAACGACATGACCAAGGCGGGAAGTTCGGCCGGGTACTCCGTCGTCGCGGTCACCGCCCGCAATGGCGTCGTGTTCGAGTGGGACGCCAACGGCGACGGGTACCTGGACACCGACGCCCGCGCCGCCGTCGACATCTACCGCCCCATCTGGGTGAAGCTCACCCGATCGGGCACCTCGTTCAGCGCCTCGTACTCCTACGACGGCGCCAACTACGTACCGATCGGTCAGCCCGTGACGCTGGCCTCGGCGGCAGCGCAGCAGGACGCGGGCATCTTCTCCACGTCCCACGACGTCACGCAGTCAGCGATCAACCAGTTCGACTCCGGCTCCTTCACGGCCGCGATGATGCCGTAGGTGCCGCTCACGGGGGGTCGACGACAGGCCCGGTGAGGTGTTCCGGAGCGCGCCGGCAGGACGGCGGTTCGCGGACTCCGGCGGCGGGCGCACGAGAGGACCAGAGCACCAAACGTGACCTGTCGTCGGCCATCCGGCCGTGCGGGGCGTGCATACGCTCGCCCCGCACGGCCTTCTGGCACGGTGCGGTGGGCCGCATTCCATCCGGCCGGTGGGCCCTCACGGGATACAGCGCACCGGCCGCTCACGCGGGCTACTTCAGGCCGAAGGCCCGGGTGACGGTCTGGGTGATGCCGCCGCCGTTGTGCTGTTCGGCGGTGACACGGATGGACACGTAACCCGCCCGGGCAGGCGCGTGGAGGTGCGCCTGCCATGTGCCGTCGGCCGCCCGCAGGTCCTGCGGCTGCCAGGACGCCCCGTCGTCATAGGACACCTCGAGCTTGACCGAGGAGACCGCGTCCTCGGCGGTGTCACTGCCGAGGACTACGGGAGTGACGGAGAAGGCTGACGTACGCTTCGCCAGCCCGGCCCGGTCCACCTCCGTTGCGTAGTCGAGCTGGACCAGAGGGATGACCTGAGCGTCGGCGGCGCCTGACTCGAACCTCCATTCGGTGTGCGTGGTGGAGGAGTACGGGGTGACGTCGGTGTTCCCCTGCGTGTCGACCACGAGCCGGTAGGGAAGCCTCTGCGGGGCCAGTTCGCCCACGCCGAAGTTGGCGTACGGCCCGCTCTGGTACACCTTCTTGTCCCCCTGGTAGAGGGCGAAGTCCCGGGACATCAGGCCGGTGTTGCCGCTGTGGGCGGCTCCTCCGTCGCCGAAGCCCGAGATGGTGCCCGTCATGACGTCGCCGAATCGCTGCGGGACCTCGAAACTGAGCATGCGCGGCCGGATGAGGGGGCCGAACCAGTTTTCGCTCTGCACGCTGCGCGGACCGTAGCCGACGATGTCGGTGAAGCTTGTCAGGCCGTCGGGGACGCCGGCGTACTGCTGCCATTTCACGCCGTCGCCGGCGGACACCCAGTCGGTGCGGGGGCCCGGTGCGACCGGCTCCCTGGGGAATGCCAGGTTGTGCGACATGAAGCTGTAGGGATAGCCGGCCGGGAACTCCTCGTACGGCGGGCTGTCCTCCCGGCTCTCCTTGATCTGCTTCCCGGCGGGCGGGGCGAAGACGTTGTCGATCCGGGCGAGACTGCCGGGGTCCGTCGACGCGGAGGGGTCGTCGGGCACGCCTCCGTGGTGATAGTCCGCCAGGTCGTACAGGTACTTCGGCGAGGGATGGGCCTCGACCACCAGCCTGGTCCTCCCCGGGGACGTGATCTCCTCGATCAGGTCCGCGCCCTCGTCGACGGTGAGAGAGGCGACCGGGATGCGCCCGCTCGTGTAGCCGTCCGGGTCCCCGTACCAGTCGGTCAGGCGGCCGTCGCCGTTGTTGACCACCAGGAGCATCGCCGCGCCCGCGGTACGCGCGGCCGCCGCCTGGTCCGCCGGGGCCACCCACGCGTCGGCGCGGACGACCACGGCCTTGCCGCGGGCGGACAGCCCGGCGTAGTCGACGGGCGTGCCGGTGCCCGCGAAGACAGCCTCGACCTGCGAGGTGCCGTCCTGGAACGGGGCGGATCCGGGTTGCACCAGCAGGGTCTCGTCGAGGCTGCGCCCGCTGTAGGTGATCTTCAGCGGGGTCTGCTTGGCCCGGATCCGGGTGGTGAAGACGAAGCTGCCCTTCTTCACCTTGCTCTTGGTCGGCAGCGCCCACAGGCTGTCGTACTCGGGCGAGGTCATGATGATGTCGTGAAGGGCCTGCGTGTCCTTGTAGGTCGGCTCGCTGGAGGTGAAGGAGCGGTAGAGGTCGATCCTGGCGTTGGTGACGGACGTGGGTTCGGGTGTGTCCACCTTGATCCGGCGGATGCGCGACGCGTCCAGCTCGACGGCCCGGTCGGACCTCAGCTCCACCTCGGGCGCGGTCAGTACGGCGTACCCGAGGGAGTGCGGGCCGTTGCGGCCTTCGACGTCGAGGGTGGAGACGACGGAGTAGGAGCCGGGGGCCCAGCGGCTGGTGAGCTTGCCGTCCGGGGCCCACATGACGGTGGTGTTGCCGTCGGCGCCGGTGATCTCGACTTCGCCGCTGACGGGCTTGCCGGACCGGTCCTTCAGGTGGACGGTCAGGGCGTGCTTCTCGGACTCGACGGAGAGACCCACCGCGGTGTGCACGGTGCCGGCCGACGAGCGTGCGGTGACCTGGGCGGCGTACTGGCCCGCCGCGAGCCCGTTCGGGTCCGCGACGACCTCGGCCGTCGAGGTGCCGCGCGCCGGGACGGTCACGCGGTCCGCGGCCAGCGTGAACGCGCCCGCGGGCGAAGCACCGCGGTCCACCGCGAGCCGCAACGTGACGGCGCTGTCGGTGGTGTTGGTGTAGGTGATCTTCCGCCTGACCGGATCGTGCCTCTGGTCCCCGGTCCAGCGCACCAGCCCCGCGTCCACGGACCCGGTCGCGACGACCTGGTCCTTGAGGTAGGCGGCGGCGACGTCCAGGCGCCCGGTGCCCGCCTGGTAGGGGGTGTAGTCGGGGGTCACCGCGCTGGTGCTCATCAGCGCGTCCTTGATCTGCCGCCCTGTCCACTTCGGGTGCTTCTGGGCGAGCAGCACCGCCGCGCCGGCCACGTGGGGCGCCGCCATGGAAGTGCCGCTGTCGGTGCGGTAGTAGCCCTCTGCCCCCGGCACCTGCTGCGAATTCGCCGCAAGGACGTCCACACCCGGCGCGGTCAGGTCGGGCTTGAGGCCGTCGTCCCCCAACCGTGGTCCGGCGCCGGACCGCGAGTAGAGGACGTCGGAGGAGTCCACCGCGCCGACGGTGAGCGCGGCCTCCGCCGTTCCCGGCGCACTCACGCTGTAGGGGCTGGTTCCCTCGTTGCCGGCGGCGATGACGAACAGCGCGCCCGTCTCGGCGCTCAGCATGTTGACCGCCTGGCTCATGGGATCGTCCTGGGTGTGCCACGACCCCGAACCCAGGCTCATGTTGATCACCTTGGCGTGCTCGGTCCGCGCCGCCCACTCCATGCCCGCGATGATCCCGGAATTGTAACCCGTGTTGTCGTCCCCGAGGACCTTGCCCACGATCAGGTCCGCGCCAGGGGCGACTCCTCGTTCCTTCCCCCCGGAGGCGGCGCCTGTACCGGCGACGGTCGAGGCGGTGTGGGTGCCGTGGCCGCTGCGGTCGACGACCTCCTGGCCCTCGACGAAACTGCGGGACGCCACGACGCGCTTGACCAGGTCCGGATGGGTGGGGTCCACCCCGGTGTCCAGAACGGCGACCCGGACGCCGGCTCCCGTGCCACCGGCCTTCCACACCTGGGGGGTACCGATCTGCGCGTTGGTCTCCGCCATGGTCGCCCCCGACTTGGCGTCGAGCCACACCTTGTCGACATCGGCGGCGAATGAGGGGGCGCCCGCATCGTCCGGGCTCCCCGCGGTCCGCGCCCCCGACCGCGTGGAGGCCTGCCCGGCGGTGTCGGTGAGCGCCGACCAGAAAGTGGCGGCCTTCGACCGCTGCGCCTTGACGGCTGCTCCGTTGATGGACGGAAGCCCCAGAGTGGCCTGCGCCCCTGGCAAAGCCGTACCGGACGGCAGTGCCTCCTCGGTGGCACCGCTCTTGCGAGCGGTCGCGTTCTTGGCCTGGGTGATGATCAGGGGCAGTGCGCCGGTGTGGGCGTCGTCGTAGCCCTGGGCCACCAACTGCGTGATGTCGAAGAGCTGCTTGTCGAGCCTGCTAGTCGCGATGTAGGCCACGGCCTCATCGGGATACACGTAGGTGTCGCCGTTCTCGACGGCGACACGCACCGAACCCCTGGCTCCCGGCGCACGACGGACGTCCTGCACCGACACCGCCCCGCCGGGCTCCTGAGTCGCCTTCACCTTGTCACCGGTGATCAGCGTGACGGCGACCTGCACGCGCTGCGCGCTGCCTTGTCCGCCCGGTGCGGCACGCAGGGGCGGGGAAGGGGTGGCGCTGGACGCTGTGGGAGAGAGCAGCAGACCGGCAACAAGAGCCGCGGCAAGGGAAGCCGCATATCTTCGGGAAAATGGAACTCGCAACAAGCCCTCCATAGTCGGCGTTCGAGCGCATCCGACCATCAACGGCATGGAGTTGTAAAGTCATTGAACTTCCGACCGGCAGCAGATAACATGCGCGACTTTCTCGCCCCGTCACGAAAGGACTGATGGCGGCTGCCGACGGGGCAGTTGCCGCAGCTCAGGAGGGTCGTGCGGACAATCGGCAAGCCGAAAGCAAAAGGGCGTCATGGTCCGCTTTGGGGACATGTGAGCCCGCCCGAAGTGCCCATATCGGTAACCACCCTTAACTCCTCGACCTTTTACACCGGCGAAACATTGCGGTGTCCTCACATCACGCAATCCCTGTTGAATCGGATTCCGGAAAGGCGCACATGTTCCACCGTGGCACGGGGCTTCACCGCCTGTGTCGGCGGCAGGTGATCAATGGTTGGTGCTGCGGAGGGATCCGACGGGGTCTCACGTAGCGGTGCCGATGTGACGCACGCCCTGCGGCACGCCGACGTGCGGCCAGGCACGGTCATGAACGTCATGCCGGTCCTGAGGCCGTGTACGGTCGGCAGCGCGGGGAGTCCGCCGAACTCCCCCGCACGCGGCGGCGCAGGTCTTCGTCTCCGAACACTGAGCACCGGGCACGAGCCAGCGCGAGCCTCCAAGCGGGATGCCCCCACCTACCGAGGTGGGGGCCATCGGCACTCCTTGGAGGCACACACGATCCCAGGCTGAGATACCCGGGCCGATGGCCCGGGCTCACCCTCCGCGCCCTTGACGAATCGGTTGACCAGCCGATCGCACGGCTACGCGGAGGCGGGTCCTGTCAGCGCGGCTTGATCATGTAGTCGCGGCCTCCCGTGATCTCGAACACGGCGACGGTGTCCTCCGGACGGTCCACACGGAGCCCTGGCGGAGGCCCCATGGCCTGCACGTCGACCGGGACGGCGGTGCGCAGCCGGACGGTGCCGTCGTGTCGCGCCGTCAGGCGGGCATGGGACAGCGCTCCGCCGCGCCAGTCGAGATCGACGGTGAGGCCTCCGCGGGCGAGCAGGCCCGTGACGCGTCCGTCCGGAAGCTGGGGCGGCAGTGCGGGCAGCAGATGGACCTCGTCGGTGTGCGACTGGAGCAGCCATTCGGTCACGCCCGCAGTGGCACCGAAGTTGCCGTCTATCTGGAACGGCGGGTGGAGGTCGAACAGGTTCGGTGCGGTGCGGGAGGGCGTGAGGAGGTCGCTGAGCAGTTTGTAGGAGCGGGCGCCGTCCTCCGCGCGTGCCCAGAAGTTGATCTTCCAAGCGAGGGACCAGCCCGTGCCGGCGTCGCCGCGCATCTCCAGTGTCTTCAGGGCGGCCTGGAACAGGTCCGGCGTTCCGCGCTTGGTGATCTGGTTGCTCGGGTGCAGGCCGTACAGGTGGGAGACATGGCGGTGCTGCCGCTCCGGGGCGCCGGCGTCCCAGTCCTCCTGCCACTCCTGCAACTGCCCCAACGCACCGATCTTCATGGGAGGCAGCTGGTCCCGGGCCGCACGCACCCGGTCCACGTAGGGGCTCGGGGCACCGAGGGTGTCACAGGCCGACAGGTAGCCGTCGAAGAGGTCGCGCAGGATCTGGTTGTCCATGGTCGGCCCGGCGCACGCCGACACACCGTTGTGGTGGGCGTTCTCCGGTGACACGGACGGGCAGGTGACGAGGTGTCCCGTACCGGGGTCGAGCACGAGTGAGTCGAGGAAGAAGCGGACCGCTCCCTCGACCGCGGGCAGGCGGCGGCGCAGGGCGTCGCGGTCGCCGGTGAAGCGGTAGTGCTCCCAGACGGAGGTCGCCAGCCAGGCGCCGCCGGTGGGCCACATCCCCCAGAACGCGCCGTCGACGGGCGCGGTCCCGCGCCAGGCGTCCGTGTTGTGGTGCGCCACCCAGCCGTCCGCGCCGTACTGCACCCGCGCGGTCCGCTGACCCGCCTGGGACAGGTCGTCGAGGAGCGCGAAGATCGGTTCCCAGCACTCCAGGAGGTTGGTGGTGGCGGCGGGCCAGTAGTTCATCTCCGTATTGATGTTGATCGTGTACTTGGAATCCCAGGGCGGCGAGAGCTGGTCGTTCCAGAGGCCCTGCAGGTTGGCGGGCTGGGTGCCCGGGCGGGAGGAGGCGATGAGCAAGTAGCGGCCGTACTGGTAGTGCAGGGCGATCAGTTGCGGGTCCTCCGCCTCGGCGAAGGCGGCCACCCGCTGGTCGGTCGGCGCGTCGGCGGCGTCGGTGGTACCGAGGTCGAGTTTGACGCGGCCGAAGAGCGCGCGGTGGTCTCGTTCGTGCCGTGCGCGCAGCTTCGGGTACGGGACGGCGGCAGCGGCGTTCAACGGGCCCTCGGCGCGGGCACGGTGGTCGCCCGAGGCATCCGTGTAGTCGAGGTAACTGGTGCCGACGGACACCAGCAGGGTCGCCGAATCGGCCCCGGTCACCGTGAGTGTGCCGTTCTCGCTGCGCACGGTGCCGCCGTCGGCGTGGGCCCGGACCAGGGCACGGAAGCGGACCTGTCCGGTGACTCCCTCGCGGGTCTGCCCGATGCCTTCCATTGCGGCCGTCAGCGGGTCCGGAGAGTCCGTCGCGGCCTGCTGCGGTGTGTCGAAAGCAGCGCTGAAGGACAGGCCGCCGCGGCCGCCGGCGGTCAGCCGGACCACGATCACCTGATCGCTGTGGCTGGCGAAGACCTCGCGCCGGTACGGGACCCCGCCGCGGTTGTACGTCACGGTCGCAACGCCCCTGTCGAGGTCCAGCTCCCGTCGGTAGCCGGTGACGTCGCCGGTGCCCGCGACGGTGAGGCGCAGGTTTCCGACGGTCTGGTACATCAGCTCGCCGACCGGTCTGCCCATGAAGGACGAGTCGATCAGGCTCTGTGCGGAGCTCCATTGCCCGGCGAAGACCCTGCGCCGGATCTCCGCGAGGTTGGCCAGGCCCTGGGGGTTGGCGGGCTCGTAGGGGCCTCCCGCCCACAACGTGTCCTCGTTGAGCTGGAGTTGCTCGGTGTTCACGCCACCGAACACCATCGCGCCGAGACGGCCGTTGCCGAGCGGCAGGGCCTCCAGCCATTGCGCGGCGGGCTTGTCGTACCACAGGGAAAGGGGAGACGGCTTGGGGGCGGGGTGCGGCTCCGCTCCCGGAACGGGATGCGGAGCCGCGGTCGCCTCGGCAGCCGTCAGCCCGGCGGTCAGCGCGGCCGTAGCGGCCGCGGTGGCGACGAGAAAGTCTCTTCGTTCCATGGGGTTGCCATGCCTTTCGGTCGCAGGTGTCCGGGCCGGTCGCAAGGAGTGCACCCCGGAATCGCGTGCGTGGTCCGCACGCGCGGGTGGCCGTCTCCCGGCTCGGCCCGGTGGAGGGTTCCTATTCCTGGGCCCTGCCGCCTGTGATGCGGGACAGTGCCAGGGCGATGAGGATGATCGTGCCGTTGAGGGCGCCGATCCACTGCGCGGGGACGCCTCCGAGGGTGAGGACGTTCTGGATCATGAACAGGAGCAGGATGCCCGTGAAGGCTCCGAACATGGTGCCCTTGCCGCCGTTGAGGCTGATGCCGCCGATGACGGCGGCAGCGAAGACGGTGAAGATGTAGCCGTTGCCCTGCGCCGAGGCCACCGAGGCGAGGCGCCCCGAGAGCAGCAGGCCGCTCAGCGCGGCCAGCACGCTCGCGGTGACGATGACGGTCCACAGCACACGGTCGGTGCGGATGCCCGCCGCCTTCGCCGCGTCGACGTTGCCGCCGATGGCGTACAGGGAGCGGCCGAAGCTGGTGAAGCCGAGCACCACGATGCCGGTGGCGAACAGGAGCAGGCAGATCCACACCGAGGCGGGCATGCCGACCCATTGGGCGGTGCCGAGGTAGAGCATCGACGGCGGCAGCTGGAAGAACGTCTGGCCACCGGAGATACCGGTCAGGACACCGCGCAGCACGATCAGCATGCCGAGCGTCACGATGAAGCCGTTGAGACCGAACCGGATGATGAACAGGGCGTTGACCACACCTATCAGCAGACCCACCGCCAAGGTGACCGGCACGGACCAGCCGCCGGGCAGCACGCCCATTCCGTGCGTCGCGCCGGCTGGGACGGTGAGCCAGGCCGCGACCCCGGGTGCGATCCCCACGGTGGACTCCAGGGAGAGGTCCATCTTCTTGACGATCAGCACCAGGGTCTGGGCGAGGACCAGCAGTGCGATCTCGGACATCGTCTGCAGGACGTTGATCAGGTTGTCGGCCTGGAGGAACACCGGGTTGACGAGCTGGCCGACGATCGCCATCACGATGATCGCGGGAACCAGCGCCAGGTCGCGCAGTCTTGCGAGAGCGATCCGGTGACCACTCCTTGTCGCCGCGGCCGGCCGCACGCCCGGGGCGCCGGGCGGGCCCCCGTCCGGGCTCTTGGCAGCAGCCGCGGTCGTACCCTCAGACATCGAGGTCCACTCCTTCCATCGCGGCCACGAGTTCGTGGTCGTGCCAGCCACCGTCCCGCTCGGCCACGACACGGCCCTGGAACATCACCAGGACCCGGTCGCACGTGCGCAGGTCGTCGAGTTCGTCGGAGGCGATGAGCACCCCGGTGCCGGACTCGGCGATCTCCTCGACCTTGCCGAGGAGGAACTCCTTGGACCGCACGTCCACGCCGGCGGTCGGATTGATCAGCACCAGCACCTTCGGATCGTTGGCCAGGGCCCGGGCCATGACGACCTTCTGCTGGTTGCCTCCCGAGAGTCCGGAGACGGGCAGCTGCGGTCCCGGTGTCTTGATCTCCAGCTTGTCGATCATGGAGCGGGCGTAGGCGTCGCGGCGGCGGTTGTCGATGAGGCCCCCGGAGCCGAGCCGTTCGGGGATGGTCAGGGTCCCGTTGTCCGCGATGGACATCTCCGGTATGAGTCCCTGGTGGTGGCGGTCCTGCGGGACGAACCCCACACCCGCGGCCAGCGCGGCGGGGACGCTGCCCGGCCGTGGCCGGACCCCCGCAATCCGGACCGTTCCCGTTTCGGCGGCCCGGAGTCCGACGACCGTCTCCGCGACCTCGGTACGGCCGCTGCCGGCCGCGCCGGCGAGACCGACGATCTCCCCGCCCCGGATCCGGAAGGACACGTCGCGGTACGTTCCGTGCAGGGCCGCGCCTTCCACAGCGAGCACGGCCGGGGAGTCGGTGTCGACGGGCCGGCGGTGCCTCTCACCGCGCCTGTCCGCGCTGTCGCCCGTCATGGCGGCCACGAGTTCGGCACGGGGCAGCTCCGCCACGGGGGCGGTGAGGATGTGCCGGGCGTCGCGGAGCACCGTGACCATGTCGCAGATCTCGTAGACCTCCTGCAGGTGGTGGCTGATGAAGAGGAAGGTGATGCCCTGGCGCTGGAGGTCCCGGATCCGAGCGAACAGCCGGTTGATGGCGGATCCGTCCAGTTGCGCGGTGGGCTCGTCGAGGATGATGAAGCGTGCGCCGAACGACAGCGCCCGGGCGATCTCCACGAACTGCCGCTGCTCTACGCTCAGTTCCCCGGCAGAGGTGCGCACGTCCACGTCGACCGACCAGGTCTGCAGGACCTCGCGTGCCTTGTCACGGACCGTGCGCCAGCTGATCAGGCCACCCCGTCCCCGGCCGTGCCGGTTCAGGAAGAGGTTCTCCGCGACCGTGAGCTGGGGGATGACGGTGGACTTCTGGTAGACGCATGCCACCCGCCTGCGCCAGGCATCACGGTCGGCGAGCCGGGGGGCGGGCGCGCCGTTGAAGGCCACCGTTCCCTCGTCCGGTGCCTGAAGGCCGGTGAGGACGGAGACGAGGGTGGACTTGCCCGCCCCGTTGCGGCCCACGAGTGCGTGCGTCTCGCCGGGCATGATCGTGATCCTGGCGTCGTGCAGCGCGACCGTGGGCCCGAACCGCTTCGTCAGCCCTGCCGCCTGGACGACGGGAAGAGCCGTGACCATGGTGTGTACCGCCCTTCCGGTCAGCCGAGGTTGTTGCCCCACAGGGACGGGTCGTCGCTCTTGAGGCTGGGAACCCCGCCGTAGGTGCCGCCGTCCGCGGTCACGAGCGGGGCGGAGAGCTGGTCCTCCAGCAGACCGTCGCGGACCTGGATGATCGTGCTGTCGTGGTCGGTCTTGCCGGGCCGGAACGTCTTGCCCTCGATCGCCGCCTTGAGGTAGTAGAGGGCGTACTTGGCGTAGAGGTCGGCGGGCTGCGAGACGGTGGCGTCGATCTTCCCTTCGGTGATGTCCTTGAGCTCCTCGGGGATTCCGTCGTTGGAGACGATGAAGACGTGCTTCTTGTCCTCGCGGCCGACCAGCAGGTTCTTCTGCTTCAGCACCTGCAGGGTGCCGGCGAGCGCGAAGCTGGACTGCATGTAGACACCCTTGATGTCGGGGTGCGCGGTCAGGTCGGTCTGGAGCTTCTGCGCCGCGACCGCCCCGTCCCAGTTGGTGGCTTCACCGAGCACCTTGATGGCGGGGTAGTTCTGCTTCATGCACTCGTTGAAGGCCTCGGTGCGGTCCCGGCCGTTGATCGAGGCGAGGTCGCCCTGGAGCATGACGACCTTGCCCTTGCCACCCAGCTTGGTGCCGAGGAATTGGCAGGCCTTCTCGCCGTAGGCGCGGTTGTCGGCGCGGACCACCATGTAGACGTTGCCGGTGTCGGGCCGGGTGTCCACCGTGACGACCGGGATCTTCTTCGCCTCCATCTGCGCCAGGGTCGGTGCGATGGCCGCGGTGTCCTGAGGCGCCATCGCGACTCCCTTGACACCCTGGCTGATGAAGGTCTGCGCATTGGCGGTGAGTTTGGCGACGTCGTTCTGCGAGTTGGTGGTCTTCAGGTTCAGCCCGAGTTCCTTGGCGAACTCCGGGGTGTACTTGATGTACGAGTTCCAGAAGTCGGTGTCGGAGCGCGGATAGTCGACCCCTATCACCGTCGAACCGCCGCCCGTGCCCGATGCGGGTCCGGGGTCGCCGCAGGCGGTGACTGCGATGGCGGCCAGGGCGGTGAGGCCGCCGAAGCATGCGTGCCGGGTGAATCTGAGCTTCATTGCTCGTTCTCCTTGCCGGTGGGTCGCGAGGGCGGGCTGTACGCCGGCTGATGTGGGGGCGTACCGGAGTCCTGGGAAGGGCCGGGGTCAGGCGCGCGGGCGGATCCGCAGGCTTTCCATGCCTCTGTCGACGGCGAGTGCCGTACCGGTGGTCGAGCCGGACGACGGGCTCGCGAGGTGGACGACGACAACGGCGACCTCGTCGGCGGAGACGAGGCGGCCCATGGGCCGGCGTGCGCGGAGCGCGGCGCGTTCGTCTTCGGGGCCGGCGGCGCGATCGAGCAGGCGGCCGATCCACGGCGTGTCGGCGGTGCCGGGGTTGACGCAGTTCACACGGATGCCGCAGCGCACTGCCGGCAGACGAGCCGTGGCCAGTCCCATGCCGGAGGTGCCACCGGTGACGACCGCTTTCAGGTCCGCGAACTCGGGGGCGCTCATCCGCCGGCCTCCCCGGCCCACGCGGGGCCCTCGGGATAGCGGTGGTCCTCCAGGGACCGCGGGTGCAGCTCGGCGCTGATGCCGGGAGCGGCCGGCGCCAGGTAGCGGCCGTCGCGGATGCGGACCGGGTCGGTGAAGTGCTCGTGCAGATGGTCGACGTACTCGACTACCCGGTCCTCGGTGGTGCCGCTGACGGCCACGTAGTCGAACATCGCCAAGTGCTGCACCATCTCGCACAGTCCGACCCCGCCGGCGTGCGGGCAGACCGGGACGCCGAACTTGGCGGCCAGCAGGAGGACGGCGACGTTCTCGGTGACCCCGGCGGTGCGGCTGGCGTCGAGTTGCAGCACGTCGAGCGCACCCGCCTGAAGCAGCTGCTTGAACATCACCTGGTTGTGGGTGTGTTCGCCGGTGGCGACCTTGACCGGTGCCAGCGCCCTGCGGATGGCGGCATGGCCGAGGATGTCGTCCGGAGAAGTGGGCTCCTCGATCCAGTACGGGTCGTAGGGCGTGAGCGACGCCATCCAGTCGATCGCCTGCTGGACGCCCCACGCCTGGTTGGCGTCGACGGCGATCCGGATGTCCGGCCCGACCGCCTCGCGCGCCAGCCGCATGCGGCGTTCGTCCGCCTCGCGATCGGCGCCGACCTTCAACTTGATCTGGCCGAAGCCCTCGGCGACCGCCTCCTTGGCCAGCCGCACCAGCTTCTCGTCGTCGTACCCGAGCCAGCCCGGGGTCGTGGTGTACGCCGGGTAGCCGTGCTCCAGCAGGTGCGCGGTGCGCTGGGCGCGGCCGGGCTCGGCACGTCGCAGGATCTCCAGCGCCTCGTCACGGGTGAGGGCGTCCTGGAGGTAGCGGAAGTCGACGAGGTCGACCAACTGCTCCGGGGAGAGCTCGGCCAGCAGTCGCCAGACCGGCTTGCCGGTACGGCGGCCGTACAGGTCCCAGACCGCGTTGACGACGGCCGCGGCAGCCATGTGGATGGCCCCCTTCTCCGGGCCCAGCCAGCGCAGCTGGCTGTCGCCGGTCAGCCGCCGCGAGAAGCCTCCGAGATCGGCCAGTACCTCCTCGATCGGCAGTCCGACGACCAGCGGCGCCAGGGCCCGTACCGCGGCGACCTCGACGTCGTTGCCGCGGCCCACGGTGAAGGCGAGTCCGTATCCCTCGTCCCCGGCGCTCGTACGGACCGTCACATAGGCGGCCGAGTAGTCGGGCTCGGGATTCATGGCGTCGGAACCGTCGAGTTCCCGCGAGGTGGGGAACCGCACGTCGACCGCCTCGACCGCGGTGATCAGCTCAGTCATCGCTTCCGGCGCCTCCGGCTCGGAGGCTCCGGCGCACTCCCCGCTTCATGGCAACCACCCGTCCTCATGTGTCAACGAGATGTTCTCTTCGTTACGACCGACCTCGGACATTGGATGGATTTATAGGGTCGACCCGCACAGTTGTCCATACCCCCGGTAGGCAAAGGATCCGATGTGCCCTTGAGCTGCAACTATGTGACGGGCTCACATCCGGACGCGGGTCCGGGTCATCCCATGTATTCCGCAGCGATGGGATGTATTGCTACGCTGCCGCCGCTTGGGCGACGAGCAGGGAGCAAACGGATGTCTTTGACCGACAAGGCGATCGACCGCATCAGGGACCTCATCCACTCAGGCGAGCTGCGGCCGGGCGCCAAGCTGCCCCCCGAGCAGCAGCTGGCAGCGGAGCTGGGCCTGTCCCGCAACCTCATGCGGGAAGCGGTGAAAGCGCTGGTCGTCGCACGGGTGCTGGAGATCCGCCGGGGCGACGGGACGTATGTGACCAGTCTGGAACCCGAGTTGCTGCTGAGCAGCATCGGTTCCGCGGTGGAGTTGCTGCGTGGCGACACTCTGCTGGAGCTCACCGAAGTGCGCAGGCTGTTCGAACCGATCGCCACGGGGCTCGCCGCCACCCGGATCTCGGCCGCGGGGCTGCGAGAGGTCGAACGGCATCTGGACGCCATGCGGGCGGCCCGTGACGACGTGGAGCTCCTCAACGAACACGACGCCGCCTTCCATCGTGCCGTCGTCGCGGCCACCGGCAACGCCACCCTCACCACCCTGCTCGAGGGGATCTCCGGACGGACACTGCGTGCCCGTGTCTGGCGTGGTCTGGTCGATGACGACGCCGCGGGACGGACGGTCGCCGAACACGAGGCGATCCACCGGGCACTGGCCGCCGGTGACGCCCCCCTGGCCCAGGCAGCCGCCCTCTTGCACGTCAGCAACACCGAACAGTGGCTGCGCGAGCATCTCGAACCCAACTTCGGCGCACCGGAGAACGTCACGGAGGGCCGGCGGTGACCCCGCACGGCATCGCCCGCTCCGTGGCCTGGCCAAAGAACCCCCCGTCCAGCGACGGGCACGCGACATCAGCGAGGAGCAGCCCCATGGGATTCCCGCGCGCCCGCGACGTCATCGGAGCGGAGACCGACCGGCTCAGCCGCCGACGGCACGTCCTCGGGGGAGCCTGATGTCCTCCGCGATCCGGCCCTGGTACGCCGAACGCGTACCTCTGGGACGCTCCGGCGTGACCGTCAGCCGCGTCGGGCTCGGCACCGCGCCACTGGGCGGTCTCTTCTCGGCCGTCGGCGGCCGGCAGGCCGCCGAGACGCTGGAGGCCGCCTGGGCCGCCGGGATCCGGTACTACGACACCGCCCCGCACTACGGTGCCGGGCTGGCCGAGCAGCGGCTCGGTGCGTTCCTCACCGGGGCAGGGCACCCGCGCGCGGAGACCACGGTGTCCACCAAGGTCGGCCGACTGCTCGTACCGGGCGAATCGGCCCCGGGAGACGAGGCCTTCCACGGCGCACCCGGCCTCGTCAGGGTCCGCGACTACAGCGCCGAAGGCGTGTACCGCTCACTCGTCGAAAGCCTGGAGCGCTCCGGTCTCGACGCCTTCGACGTCGTCTTCATCCACGACCCGGACGACTGCTGGGAGCAGGCCGTGAAGGGTGCCTACCCGGCGCTGGCCCGGCTTCGCGACGAGGGAGTCGTCAGGGCGATAGGGGCGGGCATGAACCAGACGGCGATGCTCACCCGTTTCGTGACCGAGACCGACCTCGACTGCGTCCTCGTGGCCGGCCGCTACTCACTGCTCGACCGCAGCGCGGCCGACGAACTGCTGCCCGCGTGTGCCGCACGCGAGGTGGGTGTCCTGGTCGGTGGTGTCTTCAACAGCGGCATCCTCGCGAACCTCGCCCCGGACGCCATGTACGACTACGCACCGGCTCCGGAAGCGGTCCTCCGCCACGCTCTCGCCCTGGGTGAGCGCTGCGCCGAATACGGTGTCCCGCTTGCCGCAGCCGCTCTGCGGTTCCCGCTGCGCCACCCGGCTGTCACGGGTGTCGTCGTCGGGGCGCGCAGCGCGCAGGAGATCACCGTGAACGCCGCGCACGCCTCGATGACGATCCCCGAGGAGCTGTGGCCCGAGCTCGACGTCCTGGGAGCGGGTGAACGATGAGCAGGATCGACGCACACCACCGCGTCTGGCGGCCGGCTTCGTCCCCCTCCCCCGGCCCCGGCCCCGGTCCACAGGCAGTAGCCCATGTCCATCGTGATCACCGCCGGGCAGCTCGGGGACTCCCCGCAGTTCGAGGTCGTCCCGGGCCGCGTCAGGGTGCCCCGGCTGGCCTTCGGTCGACCGCGCACCCGGCCGAGGCGGGTGCGCGGCGACAAGGCGTACGCCTCCCGCAAGAACGGCGCCTACCTGCGCAGACGTGGCATTCGCTGCACCATCCCGGACGAGGCCGACCAGGCCCGCAACCGAAGGAAACGTGGCTCCCACGGCGGCCGTCCGCCGAACGAGTGGCTGTGACAGGCACATTCGAGACGCCCCTAGGGTCGCATCCCGAACAGGAAGCGGGTCACCCGCGTGCGGCGGACCAGCAGCTCGTACGCGGTGAGGGTGAGGATGAGGGCGATCGCCACGAGCACGGCGTACTCAACCAGGATCGGCGCAGACCAGCCGGTCACGAAGTACGCGACGGCGACCACGATCGGCTGGTGCAGGATGTACAGCGGCAGCACGGCTGCGGCGAGATAGCCATACAGGCGCCGACGCGTCGTCGGGGCCGGGTTCGGCGCCGTACGCGGTCGCTCCAGCCGCCGACGGTCGAGGAGGCCCGGGATGGCGACCACCAGGCACCATCCGGACGCACCGAACAGCGCCCGTGAGGCGGTGGCCAGGGCGGTCATCTCCGTGAAGGGCTCGTCGGCCAGGGCAAAGCCAGGGCCGGCTGCCGCGAACAGCAGGGCGCCGAGCCAGGCTGCGGTCCCGGCGTCGCGCCGCATCACGGTGCGGAAGCGGTCGTCGGTGGCGAGCACGAAGCCGGCAACGAAGAACAGCAGGTACGACCAGCGGTGCCAGCCCGCGTAGTCCTCCTCCAGCCGTGCGAAGGCACAGATCGCCGCGAAGGCGAGGGCCGGCAGGAACACGACGCCCCGCCGGTGCAGGGTCGCCTCCGCCACCCGGTCGCCGATGCGGCGGACGCGCTCGCGCGGCAACCACCGGTGGAACGGCACCAGCATGAGGGAGAACGTCAGGAGGAGCACGACGAACCAAAGATGGCCGGTCTCGAAGTGCTCGCCCTGGACGAGGAAGGGGAACTCTTCGGGCTCCAGGCGCACGTCGTAGAAGCGGGGCAGGAATCCGAGGTACGACTCGTGGTAGTCGGCGTCGGCCGAGCGCAGCCGCAGCCACTGCGGCAGCGGGTTCAGCGCGAGGGTCGCGAAGACCAGCGGAACGCCGAGCCGCAGCAGCCGCTCCCTGGCGAAACCGCCCGCGCCGCGGCGCTGAAGCGAGTGCCAGGCACCGAGGCCGGAGATGAGGAACAGCAGCGGCATAGCCCAGACGACCCCGAACCCGGCGATGATCATGATGGCTTCGGTGGTCTCGGCGTTCTTGACGTAGAAGTCGTCGTCGGCAGCGAATACGAGCGCCGAGTGGAAGAAGACCAGCCCGATCACGACCAGCATCCGGATCGCGTCCAGCTCCGGCCGCCGCTCCGGTAGCGGTGCCTGCGCCGGTCCTGTGCGCGTCGCCATGCCTGTGCCCCCCCGTCGCCTGTACGTCACCAGTGTTGGAAAGGCGGCCGCCGGGCGCCACCCCCGCGACGGACTCCGCTCACATCGAAGATCAACTTTCGATACACCCCCCTAGGACTGTCCCCCCGCAGGATGGTCGGGGCGGACGGCGATGTGGTCGGGTTCGAGTTCGAGCATGACGCGGTTGCGGATGTCGAGGGCGTGGGTGTAGTCGCGGGGGAGTTGGAGGCGGCCGGAGCGGTCGACGGTGGCGTATTCGCTGGCGTGGACGGTGGTGCGGCCTTCGTCGTCGACGCTGGTGCGGCGCAGGACTTCGGAGGCGGTGCGGCCGTCGCGGATGGCGACGGTGCGGTCGACCGCGGTGGCCACGGCCTGGTCGTGGGTGACGACGACGATGGTCGTGCCGAGCTGTTCGTTGGCGGTGCGGAACGCTGCGAAGACCTGCTCGCCGGTGGCGGAGTCCAGCTGGCCGGTGGGTTCGTCGGCCAGGACCAGGGAGGGGTGGTTGGCCAGGGCGACAGCGATGGCGGTGCGTTGTTGTTCGCCGCCGGACATCTGCTGCGGCCGCCGGTCGGCGCAGTAGCCGACGCCCATCATCTCGAGCAGTTCGGTGGCGCGGTCAGTGCGGGCTTTGCGGCCCTTGACCCGGCCGGAAAGCCGCATGGGCAGCACGACGTTCTGCAGGGCGGTCAGGTAGGGCAGCAGGTTGCGTGAGGTCTGCTGCCACACAAAGCCGACGACCTCGCGCTGGTAGCGCAGGCGGGCGCCCGCGTCGAGCGCGAGCAGGTCGAAGCCGGCGACCGAGGCGGCGCCGGCGGTGGGGGTGTCCAGCCCGGCCAGGATGTTCAGCAGGGTGGACTTGCCGCTGCCCGAGGCGCCGACCAGGGCCATCAGTTCGCCTTGCTGCACCAGCAGGTCCAGTCCCTGCAGGGCCTGGACCTCCACGCCCTGGGCGGTGAAGATCCGCACCAGCCGGTCGCAGACGATCAACGCGTCGTGCCCGTAGGCGGGCTGCTCCCGGCTCTCGGTGACGCGTCGCTCCAGGTCCGCCAGCGTGACGTTGCCGCGCTCGGCGGTGCCGGACGTGTTCTGAGTCATGATCGTTCCCCCATCCGGAGTTCGGTTCCTTCTCCCCGTCGTCCTGTCAGCCAGGCCTGCACGGCCAGCACCACACACGCCAGCGCGACGAGTGCGGCCGCGGGCACCAGCAGCGACGCGGCGTCGGTGCGCAGCACGGCGCCCGACAGGTCGGTGGCGGGCGTGCGGACGGTGAAGGCGAGCGCCACCAGGTCCACGCCCGGACGCACCAGCGGCACGGTGGCCACGCTCACCAGGACACCACCCAGGGCGCCCAGCAGGACCTGCGGCAGCATCTCCAGCACCGCCAGCCACTGACGTTGACGCCCGGTCATGCCCATCGTCCGCAACCGCGCCAGCAACGCCTTGCGCTGCGGCGCGTTGTGCAGCAACGACAGCAGCAACGCCAGCACGCTGTAGCCGGCGCCCGCCGCGACCGCCGCCAGGTACACGTGCCGCGCGCCCGACTGCAACGCCGACGTCGTCCCGTACGAGGCGCGCTGCTCGGTCCGCAGCGTGACCTGCGCCTTGGGCGCGGCCTTGGCCACCACCGCGCGCAGCGCCTGCGCGTCGATGCCGGTACCCGTCGCATAAAGCGTTGAGGGCCCGTGCGCCGGTTCCTTCGTCCCGGGTGCCACCTTCGCCAGGGCGGCCCGCGACACGATGACGAACTCGTGGTTGGGGGCCGCCGGTGTGGCGTCCTGCGTGCCCACGACACGCACCATGACCCGCCCAACGGACGACCTGACGCTTTCCACTCCGTTGCTGTTCCCGAACTTCCGCGCGACCGCCGGGGAGGCGATGGCGGGAATGGGCTCCTTCGCGCCCGAGTCGAGCTTGCCGACGGGGAACGAGGCGCCCAGGCCGGTGGCCGCCACGAGACGGGCATACGGCTTCGGATCGACGACCACCAGGTCGAACCGGGTGCGGCTGTTCATGATCTGCTGCCCGGTTTCGACCCGGACGCCCGTGACCTCGCGGACCCCGGGGACCTGCCGGACCTGGGCGTCGAGCCCCTGCGGCAGGGCGCCGTAGCTCTGCACGCGGGCGTCCGCGCCGACCGCGGTCACCGCGGCGTGGTCGCGTCCCGACTCGACGCCGGCGAGTACCGATCCGCCGAAGGAGGTGACCGTGAGTGCCACCAGGACGGCCAGCAGTGGCAGCGCCGTGGTGGAGGGGGCGCGTCCGGCGCGGGCCAGGCCCAGGTGCAGCACGGCTCCGTTGAGCCGTGCGAAGGGCCGTGCCAGCAGCCGGACCGGCCAGGGGTACAGCCGCAGCAGCACCAGCGCGGCGACCATCGCGAGCAGCACCGGCGCCGCGGCGGTCAGCACGTCCGCGCCGCCGTCGGCCGTGCCGCGCTGCCGCAGCGCCACCACGGCACCGGCGACGACGACCACGACGGCGAGTTCGGCGACCGTACGGCGTCGGGAGGGACGCCTGGCGACGATGTCCTCGCGCTGCTCGGGGCGCGGCCTGCGGGCCGTCGCAGCCGCCCGCAGCGGCAGGCTCACCGTGGCCAGGACGGCCACGGCGGCGGCCGACCACACGGCGAGCGCGACGCGTTCCGCCGGCAGCAGGAACAGCGCCACGGCCAGGCCGGCCGCCGCGGAGGGCACCGCCACGACCGCACTCTCCGCCAACAGCCGGCCGGTCAGCACCGGCAGGCTGATCCCGCGGGCCCGCAGCAGCGTGAACTCGGCCCTGCGCCGGGCCGCCGACAAGCCCGCCGCCATCAGCAGCACGACGGCGCCGACGGTACCCACGCCGACGGCGGCGACCAGGACCAGCGGCTGCGCCGCGGTGCGCTCGGCGACGAAGGGCCCGAGGAGTTCGCCCAGTCCCTGCTCCTCGACGTGGAGACCACGCTGCTTGGCCTGCAGATGTGCCCCGTCGGGTCCCGAGGTGAGCGCGGCAAGCCGGTCACGCAGGGCCGGAACGTCGTGCGCGGTGAGCGCGTCGACGTCGGCAGGGTGGTGCCAGTAGGCCAGCGCGCCGTCCTGCAAGCCGAGCAGGACGTTCGTGGCGCTGTCGTCGATCAGTGCGGTGAAGTGCCAGTAGCTGACGGGGTCGCCACCCGGGATGGGCAGCGAGCGCAGGCTGGGCCTGCGCAGATCGGACTCCGCGTTCCACCAGGCGGCGCCGGGTGAGCGGGGCGTGACGATCCCGGTGACCCGCACGGTCATGACCGATCCGACCGCGTCCTGGAGGTGGAAGGCCGAACCGGTGTGCAGTTTCATGGCCTCGGCGGTGCGGTCGGTGATCACCGCCTCGACGCTCCGGTCGTCGGTGCCCGGGTGCGGCAGACGTCCCTCGAGGAGCCGGGTGTTCGCCACGAGGTCCGGCTGGGCCACCAGGGCGCTCTCCGGATCGAGGCCCGAAGGCCGCGGCAGTACGGGGTCGGTGACGCCCGTGTCGGCGGAGCGCACGCCGTACACAGTCTGGTCACGTTCGAGCGTCAGCGGGGGCTTCACGAGGCGCTGGAACCGGGTCTCGGTCTCCTTCAGCGACGGGGGCGTGAGCAACCCCTCGGCGTTGAGCGGGGCGGACAGCCGTGACACCTGGAGCGACATGGTGACACTGCGGCCCGGCAACGACGCTTGTGACACGGTGTCACGCAGCGTGGTGTTCTCGTACCCGTCGACGGCCCGCGGCAGTGCGGCGGCCAGGAACGCGGTGACCAGGACCAGCGCGGCCAGGGCCAGCGTCCCGCCAGGGGCGGCGCGCAGCCGGGCGCGGATCCAGGAGACGTCTCCGTTGCGCGGGGAACGGGGCTCGGTCACGTCATTCACCTCCTTGGCGCCGCAGCGCCTGGGCCGGGTCGGCGGACCGCCACGCGGTGAGCATGACGCCGAGCAGGGGCAGCACGGTGACGGCGATCAGCAGCAGGGCGAGCGGGCCGGACGGCAGATGTATCCGCACGTCGGGGACCGGGCTCTGCGCGCGGGCCGTCAGGATGATCAGGGGGACGACCAGGCGGGTCAGCAGTCCGCCGAGAACGGCGCCGACGCCCACCGCGACCAGGATGACCAGGCCTTGCTCGGCGGCGATCACCCGGGCGAGCCAGCGGCGCGGGGTGCCCAGCGCCCGCAGCATCGCGAACTCCTGGGAGCGTTCGCGCAGTGCTCCGGCCGCCGCCACGACGTAGCCGAGCGCGGCCAACACCACGGCGGTCACCACTGCGGCGGGCAGCGCGGACAGCGGCCCGGCGCCGAGCGGATCGCGTTGCAGCTCGGCCCGCTGTTCGTCGCGGACCAGGAGCGAGGTGATGTCGCCGCGGGCCCGCAGCGCCGAGGCGACGCGGCTGGTCGCGCCCGGCTCGGCCGCCAGCCACCACTCGCCGGGGACCAGGGAACCCTGGTCGGTCCCGTTCAGCAACATGTTGACCGAGTGCAGGTCGATCAGCAGCGCCCCGCCGTCGGTGCCATCGGTCTTCGGCGTGACGGTGGGCAGGGCGCGGACGGCCGCGGAGACGCGGACCGGAACCGTGATGCCGGCCACGGGGATCCGCACCGAGTCCCCGACCTTCGCGCCGACCGCCCGCAGGAAGGTGTCCGTGGCGACCGCCGACAGCGCGGCCGGAGCCCTGGGCTCGGAGGTGAGGGTTATGGAGGCCGTGTCATAGCCGCTCTGCCAGGCCGCCCCGAGGGTCATCTCCCCTGTGTCGAATTCGACGGCGAGCGGCGTACGCCCGCTGGAGTCCGGGGCGTCCGTCCAGGCGGCGACGTAGCCGCCGTAGTTCATGTAGTCGGGGTTGCCCATGATGGCGCGCGCCTTCCACGACGAGCCCTCCGGTACCGGGACGGTCCGCGTGGTGCCGTCGCCGGACTCCGCCCGCAGAGCGGTCACGGAGAGCCGGTGGTGCTCGGTCCGCTGCGGCAGGGTGTACTCGGCCTTGATCCTGGTCAGGCGCAGCGGCCCGGCCGGGCCGGCCCCGGGGGCCCGGCCCGCCTCGGCGGCGAAGTCCGCCACCACGACGTGCCGTCCGCCGTCGGCGGGGACCTCGCCCAGGGCGATGGCGTAGGGGACGCCGAAGCGGTCCGTGAACGTCGCCGACAGGCGGGCCGTGACGTTGCTCCCGCTCGGTCGGCCGCCGGAGTCCGAGGCTTGCGTGCGAACGCTCAGCAAAAGGCGCGCGGTGTCGCGCGGCAGGGTGAACCCGCTGTCCCGCGGGGCGGTGTCCTGAGGTCGCAGGGAGCGCAGCACCTGCCGGAACGGCCGGTCGGTGAGGTCGTCGCGCAGCCCGGTCACCCGGGAGGCGGTAGTGGTGTCCATCGCCAGCACCGTCGCCTCGCGGCCCTCGGGCAGCGGCACCGTGCCGCGGCTCGCCGGGGCCGCCGCGGCGACGCCGGGTATGTGGTCGTAGACCCCGCCCTGTCCGAACGGCGATGTCGAGGTGCCGGTCACGCGGAGGTCGGCTCCCACAGAGAAGTCCGCCTGGTCGCTCTGGGACCGCTCCCACGTGGCGTTCTCGCCGATCGCGAACATGCTGATCGACACCGCGAAGACCAGCAGCAGGGCGGGGCCCGCGCCGCGCCCGGTCCGCCGCGCCAGCTGCCACCCGGCCAGCGCCGTGGGCAGACCGGCCGACCGGGCGGCGCGCCGCTCCCCGAGACGGGCAACCAGCGGCAGCAGACGCAGCGCCAGCACCGCACCCGCCAGCAGGCACACGGCGGGCGCCACCACCAGCACCGGGTCCACCCCCAGAGCGCCGGTGGTGTCCGTCGTCAGCGCGCCGGACCCGCCGTCGCGCCGGGACAGCTGCCAGTACCCCAGGCCTGCCACGAGCAACAGCGCGACGTCGGCGCCCGCCTGCACGGCACCCGGCAGCGCGCCCTTGCGGGTCCGTGCCTGCCGCTCGATGGAGTAGGTGCCGGTGCGGCGCAGCGCCGGTGAGGCCACCGCGACGGCGCAGGCGAGCGCGGCCAGCACGCCCGCCCACCAGGCCGTGGCCGTCGGTACCTCCAGGCGGACGTCCGCCCGCGCCAGGGCCCCGTGCCCGGCCAGCAGCCGCACCAGCGGCCCGGCCAGCAGCGGCGCCAGCACGGCGGCGGGCAGCGCCAGCAGCAGTGCCTCGGCGGCCGCCAGCCCGGCGACGCGGGAGCGGGAACCGCCGCGGGCCCGCAGCTGGGCGGTCTCCTCGGCGCGTTCGCCGGCGAGCAGGCCGGCGACGAGCATCAGCGCCAGGCCCGCGAGGACGATCAGCTGCAACGCGCTGATGAGCAGCGTCGAACGGCTCACCAGCAGAT
>NZ_JBHWGA010000034.1:91393-104620 GCF_042733315.1 Streptomyces sp. NPDC059718 | reverse complement strand
ACCGGGTTGACCAGCGTGTACAGCGGGGCGCCGTTGGCCCGGACGATGCCGTAGTCGGGCACGTTGTCCGGGGTGAAGGTCAGCTCGCCGCGGACGAGGTCGGTGAAGGTGATCGTCTCGTCGGGCATGCGGAAGCGGACGATGGGCTCGCGGCCCTCGCGCTCGTACGCGTCGACCTGCTCGGCGGTGAGGTCGCGGCAGTGGCCGTCGTAGCCGGAGGGGCGGCCGGCGGCGCGGGCGGCCTCGCGGCGCTCGTCGAGCTCCTCGGTGGTGCAGTAGCACTTGTACGCGTGGCCGGACCCGAGCAGCTTCGCGGCGACGTCCTTGTAGACGTCCATGCGCTGCGACTGCCGGTAGGGCGCGTGCGGGCCGCCGACCTCGGGGCCCTCGTCCCAGTCGAAGCCGAGCCAGCGCATGGCCTCCAGCAGCTGCTGGTACGACTCCTCGGAGTCGCGGGCGGCGTCGGTGTCCTCGATGCGGAAGACCAGGGTGCCCTGGTGGTGGCGGGCGAACGCCCAGTTGAACAGGGCGGTGCGGACCAGGCCCACGTGCGGGTTGCCGGTCGGCGAGGGGCAGAAACGTACGCGTACGGGTGCTGCGCTAGTCACGCTTGATCACCTTGTTGGTGAGAGTGCCGATGCCTTCGATGGTGACGGCGACCTCGTCGCCGACGTGGAGCGGTCCGACCCCCGCCGGGGTGCCGGTGAGGACGACATCGCCCGGGAGCAGCGTCATGGCCTCGGTGATGTGCACGATCAGGTCCTCGATGGAGCGGATCATCTGGCTCGTGCGGCCGGACTGGCGCGGCTCGCCGTTGACGGTGGCGGTGACGGCGAGGTCGTTGGCGGCGGCGAGGTCGAGGTCCGTCTCGATCCAGGGGCCGATGGGGCACGAGGAGTCGAAGCCCTTGGCGCGCGCCCACTGCTTCTCGGCCTTCTGGGCGTCCCGCGCGGTGACGTCGTTGGCGCAGGTGTACCCGAGGACGACCTCGGCGACGCGCTCGCGCGGGACCTCGCGGCACATCCGGCCGATGACGACGGCGAGCTCGGCCTCGTGGTGCACCTCCTGCGAGAAGGAGGGGTAGACGATGGGGTCGCCCGGGCCGATCACCGAGGTGGACGGCTTGAAGAAGGCGACCGGGACCTCCGGCACCTCGTTGCCCAGCTCGGCGGCGTGTTCGGCGTAGTTCCGGCCGATCGCGACGACCTTGCTGGGGAGCACGGGCGGCAGCAGCCGGACCTTGCTCAGCGGCACCTTCGTGCCGGAGCGCTCGTACTCGGCGAACGGGATGCCCTTGATGATGTCGAGGACGAGTCCGTCCGGGACGGACTCGTCGCCCTCGACGACGCCGAAGGCGACATTGCCGTCGATGGAGAACCTGGCGATGCGCACGGGAAGCAGCTCACCTCACTGGCCGGAGACTGACGCTCCAGGTTATCCCGGGGGTGGCTCCCGGACCCGCCCGACGGGCCGCGCCTCAGGCGGTCGGCAGCTCCGTCAGGACGGTGCGGCGGGGGTTGGCGGTCTGCCGGGGTAGCACGACGGCTTCCGCGTCCTCGACGGCCGGAGCGACCTCTGCGGTCCGCGTGTCCTCGGCGTCCGCCAGGTGCGCGAGGGTGGTGCGGCGCGGGTTGGCTATGGGTCGCATGATCATGGTCGTCTTCATGGGCCGGTCAGAACCTCGTGTTGTTACCGGGCGCCCGGGCAGGCGCGGTTGACGTAGTACACGGCTGTGTCAAACGTCAATCTATCGCCGCCCATTCCCCGATCCGGATGACCAATACAACTGACGGTCTGTGATTTTCCTCACGAACGCGGGGACAAGCAGGGCGAATCGGTCGGCCGCCCGATACCAGCGAAACCGACATCACGGCCCATCCGGACTCTTCACCCCCGGTTGGCAGCAGCCGGGCGCCGGCCGGCGGGCCCCAACACCCCTGGAGAAAGCCCGGATTGCCGGAAGACATCCGAAAGGCCACCGACACCGTGTGATCCGTCGGACGCACTGAGTCACGTATTCCACTCGAAACATGTCGGCCCTTGTTGGACGTGCGGCACTGTGCTGGAATTCCCCGGACCGCCGTATCAACAGATGCCGGCGCGCAGGGGGGAGCGTGCGATCGCCGAGCGGCGGCGGCCAATGGGTATCCGCCGGGGAGGGCGGGACTCCGAAGACTCGACACCGTCCTGCCGCCCGTGCGGGGGACGCCTGGTCCAGAGGTTGCGACGCTAGTGCAGGGACGTTTCAAGAGGGATGGCGGCGCTGCGGGCGACCCGGAACAGCGCGGTGGGACCGATCACGGTCCCACCCGCCGGGATGAAACCGCAGACGCCGGAACCGCGGGCGCACAGAGCAGCGCCACGCCGGGAAGCGGTGTGCGCACCGGCCCGAAGCACGGCTCCCGAATAGCCATGCGCAACTGGCGCATCAGCACTCGTCTGGTGTCGCTGCTCGCGCTGCCGGTGGTCGCCGCGACCACCCTGGGTGCGCTCCGCATCCAGAGCTCGCTGGAGAACGTGCAGCAGCTGGAGGCCATGACCTCGCTGACCGACCTCACGGAGCAGGCGACCAAGCTCGCCGCCGCGCTCCAGGAGGAGCGAGACGTCTCGGCCGGCCCGCTGTCCAGCACGCCCCGGGACGAGGGCGACGACAACATCGCGGCCGCGCTGCAGAAGACCAAGCTGGCGCGCACGGCGTTCGTCAACGCCGCCAACGAGGTCTCCCCCGACCTCACGGGCGTCAACGCCTCGCTGACCGCGATCAGCCGCCAGCTCGGCACCCTGAACGCCATCCGCGAGCGTTCCTACGACCAGCCCGGCTACGTCGCGCAGACGGTCAGCGAGTACGACGAGCTCATCCGCTCGCTCATCGACCTCTCCCAGGAGATGGCCGAGGCGACCGGTAACTCGGACATGATCTCCAGCACCCGCGCGCTGGCGGCGTTCTCGTCCGCCAAGGAGTACGACTCCATGCAGCGCGCGATCGTCAGCGCCGCGCTCGCCGACAACCGCAACCTCAGCTCCAACGACTTCCGCTACCTGCAGGGCGCCCACCGCTCGGAGGGCACGGAACTCAAGCAGTTCAGCCAGATCTACGGCCGGACGAACGCCGAGGAGCTCCTCAAGGGCCTCAACGGCGGCAACGACATCGTCACCAAGGTCGACGAGCAGGCCGACCGCATCGCGGCCTCCGAGTCGAGCATCCAGAACTTCCAGGGCACCTACCTGGACTGGGACGACGACGCCAAGACCAAGATCCAGCTCATGGGCCAGATCGAGCAGACCCTGCTGCAGCAGATGCAGCAGAAGGCCCTGACGCTGCGCGACGAGGCCCAGCAAGAGGCGATCATCAGCGGTGCGCTGATCCTCCTCGTGCTCGGCATCTCGGTCGTCGGCGCCTTCGTCGTCGCCCGGTCCATGGTCCGCTCGCTGCGCCGGCTGCAGGACACCGCCCAGGAAGTCGCCCAGAAGCGACTGCCCGAGCTGGTCAAGCAGCTCTCCGAGTCCGACCCGCAGGACGTCGACACCTCGGTCGAGTCGATCGGCATCCACACCCGCGACGAAATCGGCCAGGTGGCCCGCGCGTTCGACGAGGTCCACCGCGAGGCGGTCCGACTCGCCGCCGAGCAGGCGCTGCTTCGAGGGAACGTCAACGCGATGTTCACCAACCTCTCGCGCCGCAGCCAGGGCCTGATCCAGCGTCAGCTGAGCCTGATCTCCGAACTGGAGTCCCGCGAGGCCGACCCGGACCAGCTGTCCAACCTCTTCAAGCTCGACCACCTCGCGACCCGTATGCGCCGGAACGGCGAAAACCTCCTCGTCCTCGCGGGCGAGGAGCCCGGCCGCCGCTGGACCCGCCCGGTCCCGCTGGTCGACGTCCTCCGCGCCGCCGCCTCCGAGGTGGAGCAGTACGAGCGCATCGAGCTCACCTCGGTGCCGGCGGTCGAGGTCACCGGCCGCGTCGTCAACGACCTCGTCCACCTGCTCGCAGAGCTGCTGGAGAACGCGACCTCGTTCTCCTCCCCGCAGACCAAGGTGCGGGTCACCGGTCACGCGCTGCCCGACGGCCGCGTGCTGATCGAGATCCACGACACCGGCATCGGTCTCTCCCCGGAGGACCTCGCCGACATCAACGAGCGGCTCGCCAACCCGCCGACGGTGGACGTCTCCGTCTCCCGCCGCATGGGTCTGTTCGTGGTCGGCCGCCTGTCCCTGCGACACGGCATCCGGATCCAGCTCCGTCCGTCCGACTCGGGCGGCACCACCGCGCTCGTCATGCTGCCGGTGGACGTCACCCAGGGTGGCGCCAAGCCCCAGCCCGGCGCCGGCAACCGCGGTCAGCAGCCGGGCGGTGCCCCCGCCGCGGCTCCGGGCGGTCCCGCGCCGGCCATGGGTGGCGGCGGCGGTACGGGCCTCGCCGGCATGCACCGCGGTGGGCAGCGCGGCCAGGTGTCCGGTTCCGCGTCGCGTCCGGCCCTCAACTCCGGTCCCGGTATGGGCCCGCAGGGCGGCCGTCCGGCCGGCCCCGGTGCCCCGACGGCGCCCGGCCCGCAGCGCTCGGGCCCGAGCTGGGCCAACGAGCAGGTCCCGGGTGGCCAGGGCCGGCCGCAGCAGCAGCCGCAGCGACCGGCGGCTCCCCCGCAGCGTCCGGCGGCGCCGCAGCCGATGGGCGCGGCCCACGGCCCCGAGGCCGACATGCCGCGCGGTCACGAGGACCTGGAGAGCACGGCGCAGTTCGAGCGCCCGGACTTCAACGCCATGCCGCACACCGCGCCGGCGTACGGCGGCCCCCAGACCCAGCAGATGCCGCAGCACGGCGGCCAGGCCCCGCAGATGCCGCAGCACGGCGGCCAGCCCCAGCAGATGCCGCAGATGCCGCAGCACGGTGGCCAGGCCCCGCAGCAGCAGGGCCAGTTCACCCGCAGCGACGTCTTCCAGCGTCCCGCGGCCCCGCAGGCGCCGCAGACCCCGGCGGCGCCCCAGGGACCGCGCCACTCCGGCGGGTACGCCCAGGAACCCGGCGCCGCCCACCAGCAGCGTCCCGCGGCCCCGCAGGCCGACCGGCAGCCGCTGCCGGCCGTCAGCGAGCCGATGGCGCTGCCTCCGGCCCCCGTTCGCCACGACGAGCCGAGCCCGATCTTCGACTCCCTCGAGTCGGACTGGTTCCGCACCGGTCGCGCCGAGCGCATGCAGCAGGTGCACGTCGAGCGCGGCCCGGTCGGCCCGCAGCACAACGGCAACGGCCCGGGTGCCGCAGCGCCGACCCGGCCGCCGCAGCGCCCGCAGCAGCCCGCCCCGCAGCAGCACCCGCAGCAGCCCGCCCCGCAGCGGGCCCGCGCCGAGCACGCGGCGCCGCCTTCGCACCCGGCACAGCCGGCGCACCCGCCGCAGCCCTCGCAGCCCCCGCGGCGCGACTCGGCGGCGTGGCGGTCCTCGCCGAACGACGAGGTGTGGGAGCGCGCGGGCCAGGTCCGCCAGCCGTCCGCGGGCGGGGTCACCCCCTCCGGGCTGCCGCGGCGGGTCCCCAAGGCCAACCTCGTCCCGGGAGCCGGTGCTCCCCAGCAAGCCCCACAGGGCGGTCCGCAGGTTTCGCGGGCCCCCGACGACGTGCGCGGACGCCTGACCAACCTCCGTCGCGGTATCCAGCAGGGTCGCCAGGCCGGTACGGGAACGACCGACGGCCGCGGCTTTGGCACCACTCACCAGCAGGAGCGTTAGTTGAGTCAGATGAGCCAGGCGGCACAGAATCTGAACTGGTTGATCACCAACTTCGTGGACAACACCCCCGGGGTGTCCCACACCGTGGTGGTATCCGCCGACGGCCTGCTGCTGGCCATGTCCGAGGGTTTCCCCCGTGACCGCGCCGACCAGTTGGCGGCCGTCGCCTCCGGCCTCACCTCGCTGACCGCGGGCGCGTCCCGCATCTTCGAGGGCGGCAGCGTCAATCAGACCGTCGTGGAGATGGAGCGCGGCTTCCTCCTCCTGATGTCGGTCTCGGACGGATCCTCGCTGGCCGTACTGGCGCACCCCGAGTGCGACATCGGCCTCGTGGGCTACGAGATGGCCCTGCTCGTCGACCGAGCGGGCGCCGTTCTCACCCCCGACCTGCGCGCAGAACTCCAAGGCAGCCTGATGGGCTGAGCTCCTCCCCGGAGCCCGGCCGAATGCACGCCCCATGACTACTCGCGACACGCGTCCGCTCTTACCCGGAGGACCATTCATGACCCCGCCGCCCGCCTCGCCCGGCCCGTACGGCGCGCCCCACCATGCGCCGTACGGGGGCGAAGGCGACCAGCCGCTGGTGCGGCCGTACGCCATGACCGGTGGTCGCACCCGACCGCGCTACCAGCTCGCCATCGAGGCACTGGTCAGCACCTCCGCGGACCCGAGTGCCTACCAGGGGCTGCTCCCCGAACACCAGCGCATCTGCCACCTGTGCATGGAGATCAAGTCGGTCGCCGAGATCTCCGCACTGCTGGGGATCCCGCTGGGGGTGGCCCGGATTCTGGTGGCCGACCTGGCTGAGGCCGGTATGGTCGCCATCCACCAGCCGAGCAGCGGCGAGGCCGGCGGACAGCCTGATGTGACACTGCTCGAAAGGGTGCTCAGTGGACTTCGCAAGCTCTAGGCCGGGGCAGCAGGCGGCGTACGGTGCGCCGCCCGCGGCCCGGTCCACCACCTCGGCGAAGATCGTGGTGGCGGGTGGCTTCGGCGTGGGCAAGACCACGTTCGTCGGGGCGGTCTCGGAGATCAACCCGCTCCGTACGGAGGCCGTGATGACCTCGGCATCCGCGGGCGTGGACGATCTGACGCACGTGGCCGACAAGACCACGACGACCGTGGCCATGGACTTCGGTCGTATCACGCTCGACGACGACCTGATCCTGTACCTGTTCGGTACGCCGGGCCAGGACCGGTTCTGGTTCATGTGGGACGACCTGGTCCGCGGTGCCATCGGCGCCGTCGTCCTGGTCGACACCCGCCGGCTGGCCGACTGCTTCCCGGCCGTCGACTACTTCGAGAACAGCGGTCTGCCGTTCGTCATCGCCCTCAACGGCTTCGACGGCCACCAGCCGTACACGCCCGATGAGGTCCGGGAAGCGCTGCAGATCGGCCCGGACGCCCCCATCATCATCACGGACGCCCGGCACCGCGCCGAGGCGAAGAGCGCGCTGATCACGCTCGTCGAACACGCGCTGCTCGCTCGTCTCAAGTAAGCGTTCCAGCTTGCCACTTCGCGTATGGACCGGCTGTGTCTTTTGACATGGCCGGTCCTTCTGTTCATAACGTTTCGACCGCGAATCGGAACAACCCGAACACCGCCCGCGCCCAGTCGGCTTCACTGCGCATACATCTACCCAGTGAATTGCCACCGCTTTACGCTTATGCCCGTTTTAACCGGCGCGTGATCATGGCTTCGCAGTCCTCGCCGGACGTTTGTGGAGCACCCCCATGACGTGCTGGAATTCATCGAAACCCGAGAGTAGGAACGGCGCCGCCCGCGCCGTCGCCGAGAGGTTGTTGGTCGAGTGAGGAACACGAGGCGAGCAGAGCCGGGTCCCGCGGACCACCCGCGTGGCAATTTCACCCCGCCTGCGCGATACGGCACGGCTCAGGCCGCTGCCCCCGAGGCGGCCACCGCGCCCGAGCCGGTGACGAGCCCGGGCAGCCGCTTCGCCATGCGCAACTGGCGGGTGGCCACCCGTCTGAACGTCATCCTCCTCATCCCGGTGATGGTCGCCCTGGTCTTCGGCGGCTTCCGGGTGCAGAGCTCGGTGCAGACCTGGCAGGACGCCGACGACGCGGTGCGGACCGCCAACGCCGTGCGCGCCGCCGTGGACTACGCCAACGCCGTCCTGAACGAACGCGATCTCAGCGTTGTTCCCCTGCTGGCCGGCGACACCGAGAACAAGAACGTCGTCGCGACCCGCGCGGCCACCGACCAGGCGGCCGCGAAGTTCGACGCGGCCGTCGCCGAGCTGCCCGTGAGCGACCGGCTGCAGCGCCGGGTGGCGAACATCCGCGAGGGCGAGAAGGTCCTGGCGAAGCTGCGTGACACGGCCTTCACCCGGCAGCTCCCGGGCGTGCAGACCGAGGAGAAGTACGTCGAGGTCCAGCACCCGCTGATGGAGCTCGCGAACGAGCTGGGCTTCGGCACCAACAGCATCGCCTCCTACGGCCGCACCCTCTACGCGCTCGAACTGACCAAGGCCGCCGAGTCGCTGACCCGCTCCATCGGCACCCACCTGCTCGTCGAGGACCGCGACAAGCTCGCCGACGGCGAGCTGCAGCTCCAGCTGACCGCCTTCACCTCGTACGCCTACCTCCAGCAGGTCGCGCTGGAGGAGTACCGGGGCGGTGGCACCGACGCGGACTACCAGCGGCTGCTGGACGCGCAGGACGCCGCCCTGGAGAAGGGCAAGGAGCAGGTCACCCAGGCCGCCCAGGCGGCCAAGCAGGCCGGCCAGCCCTTCAAGGCTCCGCCGAGCCTGGAGAACATGATCAAGCTGATCGCCTCCGGTCAGAGCACTGAGCAGCTCAAGGCCCAGGGCGTGACCGCGGAGAGCTGGTTCGGCGCGACCACCCTCGCCTTCGACGCCTACAAGAGCGTCGAGCAGCACCTGG
Organism: Streptomyces sp. NPDC059718; assembly: GCF_042733315.1. Taxonomy (NCBI): domain Bacteria; kingdom Bacillati; phylum Actinomycetota; class Actinomycetes; order Kitasatosporales; family Streptomycetaceae; genus Streptomyces; species Streptomyces sp. NPDC059718. The sequence continues at coordinate 95,995 of NZ_JBHWGA010000034.1, read as the reverse complement.
CCAACCAGGCGTACAACGACTCGAGCGACATCGCCGACAGTGCCCGCATCGAGGCGATCGTCAACTCCGCCATCGTGCTCGTCGCGCTGATCATCGCCTTCATCGTGGCCGCGATGGTGGCCCGCTCGATGAGCAACAGCATGCGGCGGCTGCGCACCGCGGCCTTCGAGGTCGCCGAACAGCGCCTGCCGGCCCTGGTCGACCAGCTCTCCCGCACCGATCCGGGCAAGGTCGACACCCGCGTCCAGACGATCCCGATCACCTCGAACGACGAGATCGGCGAGGTCGCCCGCGCCTTCGACCAGATCCACCGCGAGGCCGTACGGCTCGCCGCCGAGCAGGCCCTGCTCCGTGGCAACGTCAACGCGATCTTCACCAACCTCTCCCGCCGCAACCAGGGCCTCATCCAGCGCCAGCTGACGCTGATCACGGACCTGGAGAACAACGAGGCGGACCCGGACCAGCTGGAGAACCTCTTCAAGCTGGACCACCTGGCGACCCGTATGCGCCGCAACGGCGAGAACCTCCTGGTCCTCGCCGGCGAGGAGCCCGGCCGCCGCTGGAACCAGCCGGTCCCGCTGGTCGACGTGCTCCGCGCCGCGGCCTCCGAGGTGGAGGCGTACGAGCGCATCGAACTGGTCGGCATCCCCGAGACCGAGATCCACGGCACCGCCGTCACCGACCTCGTGCACCTGCTGGCCGAGCTTCTGGAGAACGCCACCACGTTCTCCTCGCCGCAGACCAAGGTGCGGGTCACCGCGACCCGGCTGCCCGACGGCCGCGTCATGGTCGAGATCCACGACAAGGGCATCGGCCTCACCGCCGAGGACTTCGCGGACATCAACCACAAGCTGGCCGAACCGCCGACCGTCGACGCGTCGATCTCCAAGCGCATGGGCCTGTTCGTGGTCGGCCGCCTCGCCGACCGGCACGGCATCCGCGTCCAGCTCCGCCCGTCCGGCGAGCAGGCCGGCACCACCTCGCTGGTCATGCTCCCCGAGCCGATCACCCACGGTGGCGGTGGCGAGGAGATGCCGCTGGAGGACGACTTCACCGTGTCCCGGATCGTGCCGGAGCTCGAGACCCCGCAGTTCGCCGCCTACGGGCCGACCGCCGCGGAGCTCGGCTTCGACGACTCGCGCTACGAGCGCGCCGAGGCCCCGGGCGACACCCGCTCGCTCGACCCGGTCGGCCGCTCGCTCATGCGCGACCAGCGCCGTGCCCAGCTCGAGGCCGCGGCCGGCGACCGTGCCCCGGAGCACCTGCCGTTCGAGGGCGACGCCCAGGAACAGGGCTTCCAGGACGGCTACCAGGAGGCCGGCGCCGACGCCGCGTTCCAGGAGACCCCGTTCCAGGACAACGGTTTCCCGGCGAACGGCTACGGACAGCAGGGCTACCAGGAGCCGCAGGCCCAGCCGTTCCAGGAGCAGCACGGCTACGACGCGCAGCCCGCGTTCCAGGAGCCGGCGTACACCGAGGGCGGCTACGCCGAGCAGGGGTACGCCGCTCCGCAGAACGGCTACACCCAGGACGACTGGCAGCAGCAGAACGGGTACGCCCAGGAGCAGTGGACGGCGACGCCCGGCGGCGACCTGCCGCAGGCGGCCCAGCCGCAGGCCTTCCCGGCCCAGGCGACGGCCGATTCCGCCACAGCCACCCCCTTCGAGGCCCCGGAACGCGTAGGCTTCGACCGACCGGGTGCGGCCACCGGCCCGCTGCAGTCCTCGGTGACCGACGCGGGACTGCCGCGCCGCGACCGCGGATGGCAGCAGTCCGGCCCGGCGGCCCCGGCGCAGCCGGAGCCCCAGTCGACGGACGGCTTCCCGGCGCAGCCGGCGCCCTCCGCACCGGCGTCGGACGGGGAGTCGGAGTGGCGCTCCACGAACGACGACAACTGGCAGCGGGCCGAACAGGCCCGCAAGCCCAAGGCGGGCGGGGTCACCCCCTCCGGCCTGCCCCGACGGGTCCCCAAGGCCAACCTGGTCCCGGGTACCGCACAGCAGACTCCGCAGGGCGGACCGATGGTCTCCCGTGCACCCGAGGACGTCCGTGGCCGCCTGAGCAATCTGCGGCGCGGCGTCCAGCAGGGACGCACTGCGGGAACTGACACGAACGGCCAGGGCTTCGGCCCCAAGCACCAGGAGCGTTAGTTGAGTCCGATGAGCCAGGCGGCACAGAACCTGAACTGGTTGATCACCAGTTTCGTGGACCAGACCCCAGGGGTCTCCCATACGGTTGTGGTCTCTGCCGACGGCCTGCTGCTGGCGATGTCCGAAGGCTTCCCGCGGGACCGTGCGGACCAGTTGGCCGCGGTGGCCTCCGGTCTGACCTCGCTGACCGCGGGTGCCTCGCGCATCTTCGAGGGCGGCCACGTGAACCAGACCGTCGTGGAGATGGAGCGCGGCTTCCTCTTCATCATGTCCGTCTCGGACGGTTCCTCGCTGGCCGTGCTGGCGCACCCGGAGTGCGACATCGGCCTCGTGGGCTACGAGATGGCCCTGCTGGTCGACCGGGCGGGCAATGTGCTCACGCCCGATCTGCGTGCGGAATTGCAGGGCAGCCTGCTCAACTAACGGACAGGCATGCGGGCGCGTCTGGAGACCCGTAGGGTTTTCAGACGCGCTACCCAGCTGGAGGAGGAACCGTGGCAACGCCCCCAGGCGGAGATCAGTACGGCAATCACCAACAGCAGCCGCCCTTCAAGCGGTTCGACTTTCCCTCGGCACCCAGCCAGGACCCCGGTCCCGGCCCCACGCCGTCGCACCGGCAGCCGAGGATCCAGCCGTACGAACCCCCGCAGGCGCCTCCGCCTCGGACAGCGCAGACCGGGCGCTCCAAGCCGCCGTCCGGTCTGGTACGTCCCTACGCCATGACCGGTGGCCGCACCCGGCCGCGCTACCAGCTCGCCATCGAGGCACTGGTCAGCACGACCGCCGACCCGGTGCAGCTGCGGGGCCAGTTGCCGGAGCACCAGCGGATCTGCATCCTCTGCCGGGAGATCAAGTCGGTCGCGGAGATCTCCGCGCTCCTCTCCATCCCCCTCGGCGTCGCCCGAATCCTCGTCGCCGACCTGGCGGAGGCCGGGCTCGTCGCCATTCACCAGCCCGGTGGCGACGATGCCTCGGGCGGACAGCCAGACGTGACACTGCTCGAAAGGGTGCTCAGTGGACTTCGCAAGCTCTAGCGGTCCAGCTCGCTCAACCACCTCGGCGAAGATCGTGGTGGCGGGCGGCTTCGGCGTGGGCAAGACCACGTTCGTCGGTGCCGTATCGGAGATCAACCCGCTGCGTACCGAAGCCGTGATGACCTCCGCCTCCGCGGGGATCGACGATCTGACGCACGCGCCGGACAAGACCACGACGACCGTGGCGATGGACTTCGGCCGTATCACCCTGGACGAGGACCTGATCCTCTACCTGTTCGGCACGCCGGGCCAGGACCGCTTCTGGTTCATGTGGGACGACCTGGTGCGCGGCGCCATCGGCGCGGTCGTCCTCGTGGACACCCGCCGGCTGGCGGACTGCTTCCCGGCCGTGGACTACTTCGAGAACAGCGGTCTGCCGTTCGTCATCGCCCTCAACGGCTTCGACGGCCACCAGCCGTACAACCCCGAGGAAGTCCGCGAGGCCCTCCAGATCGGTCCCGAGGCACCCATCATCATCACGGACGCCCGGCACCGCGCCGAGGCGAAGAGCGCGCTCATCACGCTGGTCGAGCACGCGCTGATGGCGCGGCTGCGGTAGCGGTTCCCGCTTCCCGTACGACGCGAAAGGCCCCGCACGGCATGTGCGGGGCCTTCGCGTCGCGCCGGACGACAGGAGGACCGTTGCCCGCACCCTTCGAACCGGACGACCCGGCGCACCTCGGCATCCCCGGAGGCACGGGGTGATCGCCCCCGTGACGGCCGCTTCCCTTGCCGAGGTCTTCGCCCCGGAGCAGATCGTGCGCGTCCGCGCCACGGGGCAGGACGCAGGGCCCACGCACGGGCCCACACGCGGCTTCCTGGCGGACGTGGGGCTGCCGGTGGCCGCCGGTGTGCTCTTCGAGCTCCGGACGGACCTCGCGGGCGGCCCGACGCCGCTGCGGGCCGCGTCCCTCGTCGAGGACCTGACGGACTACGAGGGGTTCTCCCCCGGCGTCCACCGGTGGCTGCACCTGGGCCGGGCCCTCCACGGCGACGTGGCCCTCGACGGCGGCACCGGAAGGGTGCACGTGGTCAACCACGAGGTGCGCAGGATCGAGTGGGTCCACACCGACGTCTCGTCGATGGTCCACGGGATGTGCCTGCTGCAGCTCAGGCGCCCGGACTACGACCCTCCCGGCGTGTTCCCCGAGATCGACGACCTCATCCGGATCGCAGAGGAGATCCGCGCCGCCCTGACCGCTGTCGATCCCGTCCCGTTCGGCACGGGCGACGGGCTGTGGGAGGCCGTCTTCGACGACATCGCGGGCGGCATGTGGTGAGGACGTCCCCGTACGACGACGGCGGCGCGGCACCCGGGAGGGGGGGGGCGGCCCCCGGGGGGGGCCGGGGGGGGGCGGCCGCCCCCGGGGGGGGGGCGGGGGACCCCCAACGCCCCCAGGGGGGCCCCCCCCGCCCCG